>JBFMGU010000117.1:0-33040 GCA_040752415.1 Myxococcota bacterium | reverse complement strand
TGGGCTGGGGGCGGGTGCGGGCGCGCCGAATGGATCGGCTGCGGGCCCCGGGGGGGGAGCACCAAACGGGCTGGCTCCGGGGCCGGTGGTCATGGCGAAGGGATCCGCCGCGGGAGCCGGTGCCGGCGCCGCTGCCGGCGCGCCCTTCTTCACCACCTTCTGTGCGCCACAGCGTGGGCATTGCGCCCGGACGCCACGGTCGCCAATCAGGTTGTCGTCAATGGCGTACGCCGCACCGCACGCCTCGCAGTCAATACGCATGACTCACCCGGGGATTCGGAAGCAGCCAACCCACGTCAGGCCCGACGCACGCCCCATGCGTCCATCCGCAGCGCCACCACGCGTCACCAACCGGATGCTGCCCACTCGTTTTCACCTCGGACAGGGCAGGCGCGCCGCGAGCACGTCCACCGCGTCACTCACGGTTGCCGCCGTTGGGCTCCCAGTCCTCAAACGCTTCAATGCCCCCGTCGGACTCCGGCACGTCCTTCAGCTTCTGGAGCCCACGCACCTCCACCTGCCGGATGCGCTCACGGGTGAGGTTCATGATCTCGCCCACCTCCTCCAGCGTCACGCCACCGCGCTCCGCCACGTCCAGGGCGCAGGTCTGCTCCAGGTCCCAGACTTCCTTGTCCGGGAAGTTGAGCTTGACGCTCCCGGTCTCCGGGTTGACGTCGAGGTAGAGGTGGTAGCGGCAGGAGACGAACAGGCAGGGCCGCGGTCCGTTGACGCAGTCCGCGCGGGTGCGGGGCCGGTCATACTCCAGGACTTCCAGCAGCTCACCGCGCGCCGCCGCCCGACGACGATCCCGCATCATCTCCTTGCGGCTCATGGTCCGCGCACGACGACGTCCAGGAGAGTCATCCAAGGCGGTCTCGCCCGGAATCTCCTCGGGTGCGTCCACTGGCTTTGCGCCAACCTTCATCAAGGCCTCCTGCCTCAACCGATGCGGGGGATCCGGCACGCCTCTTTTGTGGTGAACCACCCCGAGGCGTTGCGTGGGGCACGCTAGGAGGGCACCGGACGCCATGTCAACGCCAACGGCATGATTTCTCAGGCGAAGCGGTGCCTCGGGCGGCCCCCGCGCCGGCTCCGTCCGCGCTCCTGCTGACCACAAGCCACCGCACCGACCACGCATGCCCGCGGACCCGCCGCGCCGGCCCCGCGCCCGACGGAGACCCCGCTAGCCGCGCGCGTGCGGGTGCGCCTTGTCGTAGACGCGCATCAGGTGCTCAAGGTCCACCTTGGTGTAGCGCTGGGTGGTGCTGAGGCTGGCGTGGCCAAGCAGCTCCTGGATCGCGCGGAGATCCGCACCGCCTTCCAGCAGATGCGTGGCGAAGCTGTGGCGGAGACGGTGCGGGTGCAGACGACCGCGCACGGCCGCGGCCTCGCCGTAGGCAGCCAGGTGTCGCGCCACGCTGCGCGCGGTGAGCCGCCCGCCGCGGTGGTTGACGAACAACGCGTCGCTCTGCGCCTTCAGCGTGAGCCGCGCCGGCAGGTATTCCTTGAGCGCGTCCAGGCAATGGCCGCCCATGGGCACCAGCCGCTCCTTGCGACCCTTGCCCAGCACCCGCACCACGCCGCTGCCCAGGTCCACGTCGGCGAGGTTGAGGCCGCACAGCTCCGCCACGCGCAGGCCGCTGCCGTAGAGGAGCTCCAGGATGGCGCGGTCACGCACCTTGAGCGGCGCGTCGCCCCGCGGCTGCGCCACGGCGTTGAACGCCTCATCCACGCTCAGGGACTTGGGGACGGAGCGCTTGAGCTTGGGTGAGGACAGGCCCAGCGCGGGGTTGTCCTTGACGATTCCCCGTCGGAGACAGAAGCGGAAGAAGCTGCGCAGCGCGCTGATCCGTCGGGCCTGGCTGGACGCCTCGTCCACACCGTGGCGCGCGGCCACGAAGGCGCGCAGCGTCACCAGGCTGATGTGCTGGATGTCGTCGGCGCCGGGGTGCTTGCGCTCCCGCAGGAAGTCCAACAGCAGCGTGAGATCCTGCTCGTACGCGCGCAGGGTGTGCGGGCTGGCCCGCTTCTCGGCTTGGAGGAAACCCAGGAACGCGCTCAGGGCGGATTGCATGTGGGCATGGTGGAGCCAAGCGGTGCTCGGGCGCCAGTTCCCGGTTGTTGCTCCGCCACCCGACCTAGGTCACCGGGCCACCTCCCGCTGACTTATGGCGGCCCACGGTGTCCCACCTCATGCTTCATGGAGGTCTCCATCCCACCTCGGAGGTTCCCGATGATGAAGCGCGCGCTTGGGGGAGTTCTGCTGATGAGCGTCGTGGCCTGTGCACCGGGAGGCGCACCCGGCGGCGAAGGCGGCGCAGGCGGCGGGGAGGAGGGCGGTGCGGCGTCGGGCGGGACGGGATCCTCGGGCTCGACGTCCGACGGGACGCCCAGCGAGCCGCAGCCGTGGGTGGAGATCCTGGAGCCGGGCCAGAGCATGGAGGATGAGGCGCGTGACGCCGACGGGTGGTGCGCCACCAGTGAAGGTGCCATCCCCTGTGACGACGGTGCCGAGCCGGGCAGCGGTGGGGATCCGCCTCCGGGGTATGCGTCGTCCACCTCGGGCGGCGGGAACAACGGCAGCACCAGCGGCGGACCGGGCACCAGCAGCGGCGGGAACAACGGCAGCACCAGCGGCGGGCCAGGCAGCAGCAGCGGCGGCAACGGCAGCAGCAACGGCGGCCCGGTGGCCTGCACCAACGAGACGTTCACCACGGGTCAGACGGTGAAGCCGCAGATGCTCCTTGTCGTCGACAAGAGCGGCTCCATGGACGGCGTCCCCGACGGGCAGAACCAGAGCAAGTGGGAGCAGGTGGTGAGCGTGCTGGAGACGGTGACGGCGCAGCTGGAGGCGCGCATCGACTTTGGTCTGAGCCTGTTCCCCGGCGGCGGCGACAACAGCTGCGACTCCGGCGTGGTGCGTGTGCAGGTGGGCGCCAACCGCGCGGATCAGATTGCGAACACGCTCAACGACTTCTCGCCGGGTGGCGGCACGCCGACGGCGCCCTCGCTGCTGGGCGCGCTGGGGTACCTGCGCAACCTGGATTCCTCCCGCCCGCGCGCGGTGGTGCTGGCCACCGACGGCGCACCCAACTGCTCCGAGGGCTACAACCCCAACACCTGCACCTGCACCAACGGCAACGCGCAGTGCGACGACAGCCGCAACTGCCTGGACCGCGACGGAGCGGTGAGCGCGGTGGAGCAGCTTGCCGCCGAGGGGATCAGCACGTTCGTGGTGGGGATCCCCGGTACGGAGGGCTACGCCAGCGTGCTCAACGAGATGGCCGTGGCGGCGGGGACGGCCCTGCCGCCCGGCGGCGACCGCTACTACGCCACCACCGACGCGCAGAGCCTCAAGAACGCGATGGATGCGATTGGGATCCGCGTGAGCGAGTGTCGCTTCACGCTGAGCCAGAACGTGGACGCCAACCAGGGCGTGAGCGTGACGGTGGACGGCGTGATGGTCACGCGCGACCCCTCGCACCTGGGCGGCTACGACGTCACCAGCGGTGGCAGCACCGTGGAGTTCTTTGGCGCGCAGTGCGACGCGCTGGCCGACGGCGGCAGCCACGCCATCACGGTGGCGTACTGCTACCAGCAGGGCGGGTGATCAGAACGGAATGTCGTCGTCGGTGAGCGGGGGCGGCTCATCCGGGGCTCCGCCACCCATGTCATTCGCGGGGCCGCGTCCGGGCGCTCCTGCCATGGCCGGACGACCACCGCCACCACCCATGCCCGCACCCGCGCCACCGCCGTCACGCTGGCCCAGGAAGAGCACCTGGAAGGCAATGACCTCGGTGTTGTAGCGCTTGTTGCCGTCCTTGTCGGTCCACTCGCGCGTCTGCAGGCGACCCTCGGCGTAGATCTGGCGGCCCTTCTGCAGGTACTGCCCGGCGTTCTCCGCCGTCTTGCCAAAGCACACCAGGCTGACCCACTCCGTGCGGTCCTCCCAGTTGCCTTCCTTGTTCTTGGCGCGCTCGGTACACGCCACCCTGAGGTTGGCCACAGCCGTACCGCCGGCGGTGAACCGCACCTCCGGGTCCTTCCCCAGGTTGCCAATCAGGGTGACCTTCACAAAACCTGCAGCCATGGTTTGCAGCCTCCAGACTGATGCTTGGGCGGCGCACCCTAGTGCCGCGGCCCCGCTTTGCAAAAGAGCTTGCACATCCGGCAGCATTTGCCGACTGGTACGCGAGCGCGTAACCTTGCCGGGATAACGCCGAGGGCCTCCCCTGGGCGCGTGTGAGGGATCCGGATGTCTGACGGTCGCGGAGTTGGTGGAGGCGGCGGATTCGGGGCTGGCATCCAGCGCCTGCTGCGACAGGGCGCGGAAGCGCTCCAGAAGAAGGACACCAAGGAGACCAAGGAGTCCAAGGACTCCAAGAGTGCCGACGGAAAAGGCGACGTCAAAGGTGGCTCCAGCGCCGGCGGTGCCGGTGGCGTCCGCGCCAAGGGCAAGGCCAAGGGCAAGGACATGGGCGCCATCGGGGCGCTCATTGGCGGCTCGGATGCGTACACCGTCGAGAACGAGGAGAAGGAGCGTCGTCGCAAGCAGCGCGCGTTCCTGGGCGAGCCAGAAGAGGGCGAGTTCGCCGAGATGGATTCCACGCAGGACAAGAGCGCGGTGGCCCACATCAGCGCGGAGTTCCGTGCGCAGGTGGCCGCGGGCATGGTGGCCGGTCGCTCGTTCACGCAGGGAAGCTGCCTGGTCCCCGAGAACGTGGAATCCGACGACGATGATGACGACGAGGATGAGCGTCCGCGCAAGAAGAAGCGCCGCTGAGTTCCCCGCGTTGACCCGCCACGCATGCGCCTGATCCAGCTCGCAGCCGCGCTGTGCGGTGCACTGGTGTCTGTCCTGGTGCACGCGTCTCCGCTCCACCTGGAGCAGGGCGCGGCCACGTCGGGAAGGGCCGGCGCGGGGACGGCGCGCGCGGGTGCGGCCAGCGTCTTCTACAACCCCGCGGCCATGACGCTCTCCGAGGGCACGCTGCTCGAGGTGGGCGGTGCGTTGGTGACACCCGTACGACTCCGCGGCGTGCGTGAACGCTCCGCGCCGACGCTGGTGACGCCGCCCTCCGTGTTCGCGCTCTCCACGCGCGGACGTCTCTCCGTTGGCGTGGCGGTCTTCTCCCCACTCATCCACGCGGTGCACTGGTCCGACCGCGACGTGCACAGCGACGTGAAGCTCATGGTGGTGAACCCGTCCCTGGCGCTGCGCCTGGGCGAGCTCAGCGTGGGCGCGGGAATCAACGTTGCGGGTGGGTGGCAGGAGGAGTCGTCGTGGGGGCTGCAGGGACCCGCGGCGGGGGCGGGGTTCAATGCGGGTGTGCTCGCGCAGCTGCCCGGTCGTCTCGTCGTGGGAGTGCATTACCGGAGCGCCATGCCCGTGCTCGTGTTCAGCGACCCGGGGACCGCGGCGTCCACGGCCCAGTGCATCCGTGACCCCGCGTGCCGCGCGTATCAGCCCCTGGGGCTCTTGAGCACGCCGCACGTCGTCAGCGTGGGAATGGATGGATTGCCGCATCGCACGCTGCGTGTGGGTGTCGACGTGAACGCGTCCCTGTGGGCCGACGCGCGCGTGCGTGGGCCCGGGTTGGGTGTGCGCGGTGGCGTCGAGCACGTGTTGGGGTTCGTGGCGCCCGACGTGAAGGTGCGGGCGGGGCTGCTGTACGACGCGTCGCCGGTGCGGTCAGGGGAACGCAACGCGGAGCGGCCGTGGAGCGACCGCGTGGGAGCCAGCGTGGGCGTGGGGTGGCAGCTGTTTGGCGTGACGATGGATGCGGCGTACGTGGCGGACCTGGAGCTTCCCGCGGGAGGTGTCGACGGAGAAACGTATTCGGGCACCACGCACCTGCTCGCGCTGAGCGTGGGGTACCGGCACCTGCGCTGAGCGTCACCCGTCGGCGGCGCAGCGGAAGCCGACGGTGTCCGAGGCCTGGTTGAACTCCAGCCGGTTCCGTGACGAGCCGCGCGCGGCGTACTCCGGGTCACGGTAACTGCCGCCGCGCACCACCTTCTCCTCGGAGCGCGCGGGTCCCTTGGGGTCGGTCCATTCCTTGTTGGTGACGTACCAGTTGGGGTCGTACCAGTCGTTCATCCACTCCGCGGCGTTGCCCATGAGGTCCAGCAGCGGCCCTTCTTTGCTCACCCCCGACGGAAAACTGCCCACCGGCGCCGTCAGCTCGTGCCCGTCCCCGGTGCCGCGCAGGTTGCCCTTGGATGGGTCGGGCTTGCCGTCAAAGGGATAGAGGCGACCCTGCGCACCACGCACCGCGCGCTCGAACTCCGCTTCCGTGGGAAGACGCTTGCCCACCCACTTGCAGTACTTGTCGGCGTCATTCCAGCTCATCCCAACGACGGGCTGCCGCGGCGCGGAGAGACCCGCTTCCTTCAGCGAGCGCGCGGGGCCGCACACGCCAGCGTCGACGCACTGCTCGTACTCCGCGTTGGTGATCTCCGTGCGGTCCAGCAGGAAGGTCTTGACGGTGACCTCGTGCTCGGGCGTCTCGTCGGGCTCGCCCTGGTCGCTGCCCATCTTGAAGGTGGTGCCGGGGAGCTTCACCATGTTGGAGGTGCTGCGCAGGCTGGACGGTGCGGACCCGCCGCCGCCCTTGGAGGTTGCGCAGGAGATGCCCACCACAACGACGAGCAGCGGAGCCCAACGGGTCATGTGCCCACCTCGGGCGGCGTGGAGGGGTCCGCGCCACCGTGTCGTTCCAACTGCAACAGGTACTGCGTGCTCTTCAACGGCCGTCCCACGGCGTGACGGATGAGCGGCGCAAGCATTCGTCCCGCCGTCACGCTCGTCAATGGGGAGACCGGTGCCGTGCGCGCCTGCTCCGCCGTCCAGCCCGGCGCCTGCGCGAGCAGCTCCAGCACCGGAGCGGGGACCGCCACGGCGTGAGGCGGCGCGCAGGAACGACACCACAGGTGCCCTGGCTGGTGCGGCAGGTGCACCGCGCTCTCCAGGGCCTCCGAGCAGCCGTGACAGGCGTCCATGGGCGCCAGCTCACCGACGGAAAGCAGCAGGCGCAGCTCCGCCCAGCGCAACAGGGCAGGGCCGGCGGGACCAACGCACAACGCACGCATGGCCTCGATGAGGATGTCGAACGTCTCGTCGGCAACGTGGCCGGCGGGGCTGAGCGCGGCGGCAATCTCCGCCACGTACGCGGCACGACCCACGGCGAGCGGGTCCTGGCGCAGGGGCAGGAATGCGTCGGTGACGGTGGCGGCGTTGAGGGTGTGCAGCTCTCCGCGACGGGGCGCGGTCTCGTCGGCGTCAAGGCGCGTCAGCACGTCCACGCCGCCGGGAAAGCGACGCTGCGAGAGCCGGGCCCCGCGCGCCACGCAGGAGAACCTCCCGGCATCCCGCGTGAGCAGCTCCACGACGAGATTGCTTTCCGACGTGTGATGCACCGCCACCACCACGGCGTCATGCACGGGCATGTCATTCCAGCAGGGCCAGGTTCTTGCGGCAGGCCACCGCCGCCTCCTCCTGCCCAAACCGCTCCACACACGTGGCAAAGGTCTGACGCGCGCCTTCCCGGTCCCCGGTCCGCAGCTGCGCCATGCCCAGCCGGTAGTAGTTGCCGGGGATCTGGCCGGGCGGGACATACTTGCGCAGGCGGTCGGTGTCACACTGCTTGAGGTAGCGACCCAGCCAGAGGATGGCCTCCGCGTCGCGCTGCGTGTCGACGTAGATCTGCGCCAGGTAGTCGTAGCCGCCGCACAGGTCCGGGTGCATGTTCACCGCGGTCTTGAGATGGACGATGCCCTGCTCCGTCTTCCCCGTCTTGTGCAGGCACCAGCCCAGCCCCTGCTCCGCGAGGTGCGGTGTGGGCCACAGCAGGTTGCTCTTGGCCTTCTCGAAGAGCGGGATGGCCTTCTCGCACTGGTTCTTGGCGATGTAGACGTTGCCCAGCGCGTTCTGCGCGTCGCTGATGGACCACGCGGGCAGTTCCTTGTTCTCCGGCGTGTCCAGCGCAATGGCGCGCTTGAGATGCTTCTCCGCGTCGTCCAAGCGCCCGAACCCGACGAAGTAGGTGAGCCCCAGCGCGTGCTGGATGCGCGGGTCCTCCGGGTTGAGCTGCTCACCCTTCAACAGCTCCGCCAGCGACTCCCGGTACTTCTGCTCCCGCAGCGCGGCGACACCCAGGTCATACTGGTACTGCGCCTTCTCCCGGTCCGCGGGGGAGACGGCGCGCGTGGTCTTGCAGGCGGGCATGGTGCTGCTGGCAAGACCCAGGAACAGCACGACGACAACACGGGAACGGAAGGACATGGAGGGGATGCGCAGCAGGACCTGGTGTCAGCGCGCCGTGATGACGAAGTCGTCGTTGAAGTTCTGCACCTCGGCGGCGTGACGACGGTATTCCAGCAGCGGGTTGTCGATCATGACGTTGTCCCCGCCCACGTTGCCCTCGCCGAAGATGACCTTGAAATAGTGCTGCGGGCTGTGGCTCTTGCGCGCGCTGCCCATGTTCTTGGTGGCCGTGAAGTGCACCACGTTGCGACCGGGCCGCAGGTAACGCGTGACCTCGAACACCTGCTGCTCCTCGTCGTCGGCCACCTTCCGGACCCAGACGCTGTTGATGAAGATGTCAATCTCGTACTGCGTCATGCCCGGGAAGTTCTTCTCCGTCACCATCCAGTAGCGACGGGTGAGCTGCGCGGGCGCGGCGGGCACCGGAGCGGGCGCCGCGGCGGGAGCGGGCGTGGGCTGCTGCACCTGGACCTGGTAGCCCTTGGCCGTGATGAGCACGTTGCCCTTGGCGTCCAGCTCCACCTTGCAGTTCTCGAAGGTCTGGTTGGTCACGCCGTCAATGTTGACGCCGTTGAGGTAGACGCTCACCGCCAGCGCGTCCTGCGCCACCAGCAGGCCCGCGGCCAGCCACGCCGCCACACGCCACGCGCGGGAGGAGCGGGGCTTATTCGTCGTCAGGGTCGGTTTCATCATCACGCACCAAACGCACGGACGGGTCATCATCATCCACGGTGTCCGGGTCATCCGCTTGGACGGGCGGCTCGGGCTTCCGCTTCACCGCGGGGGCGGCAGCGGGACGTTTTTTCGGGTCCGCGGTGCCGCTCTTGGCGTCCGCGCGGGCCGGGGTGTCGGCCGCATCACCGTCGTCGTCGGGGTCGGGCGCTTCCTGGACGGCGCCGGTGGCCCGGTCCAGCAGGAAATCCACCCACGGCCCGCCCACCTTGCGCTGCGCGCTGACGAACACCGTCATGCCCACGGCGCGGTGCACCAGCACGCCATCCACGCCCAGCGTCTTCTGCCAGCTGATGATGCCGGGCGGCACCAGGCGGACCACCTGCTCGTCGCCACAGAGGAATGCGTCGCGGCCGTCCTCGGCAAGCCAGAGGCTGTTGAAGTAACCGCCCATGGGGACGCGCAGCTTCACCACTCCGGTGTTGGCATCCAGCACGGTGGCGGCCTGGCCCACGCCCACGAGGATGAGCCCGGGCTTCTCCCAGAGCTCCACCTCCTCCGCGCAGCTGCAGCCGTAGCCGTGGACCAGCGCCTTGAAGCGCGGCCCCTCCTTGCCATTGGCCTCCACCAGCAGGGACGCCACCGGAGCCGCGCGGGGAGCGTTCTCGGCCACTTCCACCACGCCGGGCAGGGGCGGCTCCCCGCGTGGCCACAGCTGGGCGCGCACGGTCAGGTTCTGACCCACCCGCTCGACGAGATGTCCGCTTCCCGAGATGCTGGCCACTGCCATCCTTCTCCACGACGAGGTGCGACCCCACGTTTCCCCACACAACGCACGGGGTGCGCTGGGCCGCGCCAGAAAGGCGACCCACCCTACCCGCAAGGGTCAGTGGGCTCAAGCCGCTCGACGTGGGGGCGGCCCGGATCCACCGCTCAGTAGCTCTTGGCGAACCACATGGAGAGGAAGCGCTGCACCTCCTCCCGCTTGCTGTTCTTGAACTCCGCGGGCGAACCGTGCTCGATGATGCGCCCGGCGTGGAGGAAGGCGAGCGAGTCCGCAATCTTGAACGCGCTGCCAATGTCATGGCTGATGACCACGCTGGTGACGTTCAGGCTCTCCTTGGCGTGGAGGATCATCTCGTCCACCGCCTCGGTGGTGAGGGGGTCCAGGCCGGTGGTGGGCTCGTCGTAGAGGACGATCTTGGGCTGCCGCACCACGGCGCGCGCCAGGCCCACGCGCTTGCGCATGCCGCCGGAAATCTGCGCGGGGAACTTGCTGTAGGCCTTGGGGTCCAGGCTGAAGAGCGAGAGCACCTCGTGCACGCGCTTCTGGATTTCAGCCTCCTTCATCCGCGTGTGCTCGCGCAGGGGGAACGCCACGTTCTCGTACACGCTCATGGAGTCAAACAGCGCGGCGTTCTGGAACACCATCCCGAACTCATTGCGCACTTCATTGAGCTGCGCGGAGTTCATGGGGACGATGTCGCGGCCGTTGATGAAGACGTGACCGGAGTCCGGGTGCTCCAGGCCAATGAGGTGCTTCATGAGCACGCTCTTGCCCTGCCCGGACCCGCCGAGGATCACCGTGGTGGTGCCCGAGGGGACGATGAGGTTGATGCCGCGCAGGATGGGTTGGCCCGCGTAGCTCTTGACGAGGTCGCGCACCTCGATGGCCACGCCGGGGGGCGGAGGCGCCTGCGGCTCGGTGCGCTCGTCCTTGGGCGGGGTGGAGGGCTGCGGTGTGGCCATGGCGGTTTCCGTCGGGGAACGTGACGGATGAGGGGGGGCGGGTGCAAGCGCTTTTGGTCTTCCGCGGGTTCGGTGGCAGGCTGCGCGCCCCGTGAAGACCGTCACCATCAGCCGCCGTGCCGCCGACCGCCTCCGGGGCGGCCACCCCTGGGTCTACCGCTCGGACATCATCCACGCCGACGCGCTGGAACCCGGCGAGGGCGTGCTGGTGCAGGAGCAGGGACGCAAGCGGTCCGCGGCGCTGGGCGTGGGTTTCTCGTCGACGGAGAGCCTGCTGGCGGTGCGCCTGGCCTCCCGGAAGGTGCAGCCGCTGGACCGGGAGTTCCTGCGCGGGCGGCTGGTGGCGGCGCTGGAGCTGAGAACGCGCGCGTACGGGGGACCGCAGGAGGCGTTCCGTTGGGTGCACGGTGAGGCCGACGGCATCCCGGGCCTGGTCGTCGACGTGTTCGGCTCCGCGGTGACGGTGCAGGTGCTGGCGCAAGGCACGGCGCGACTGCAGGACGAGATCCTCTCGCTGATTGACGAGCTGCGCGCTCCCAGCACGCTGGTGCTGCGCAACGACGTGCCGGTGCGCCAGAAGGAAGGCCTCCCGCTGGATAAGCGCGTGGTGAAGGGCACCGAGACCTCCGTGCGCTACCGCGAGGGCGGGATTGCGCTGACCATTGACCTGCTGGGCGGGCAGAAGACCGGCACCTTCCTGGACCAGCGCGACAACCACGTGCTCGCCGGGACGCTGGGAACGGGTCGCGCGCTGGACTGCTTCAGTGGCGACGGAGGATTCGCGCTGCAGCTGGCGCGCCGGTGCCAGAGCGTGAAGGCGGTGGACCAGAGTGCGCCGGCCGCTGAGCGCATTGCGCAGAACGCCCGGGACAACGCGCTTGGGAACGTGGAAGCGGTGGCCGCCAATGCGTTCGACCTGCTGCGCGAGGAGAGCGACCGCGGCGTCACCTACGACGTCATCGTCCTGGACCCGCCGGCGTTCGCCAAGGGCAAGCACAACCTGGAGCCCGCGCTGCGAGGCTACAAGGAGCTGAACCTCCGCGCGCTGAAGATGCTCTCCCCCGGCGGGATGCTGGTGACGTGCAGCTGCAGCCAACCCGTCGACGCCACGATGCTGCTGGAGGTGGTGCAGGCCGCGGCCGCGGATGCGGGGAAGGACCTGCAGGTGTTGATGCGTCGGGGGGCGGGGCCGGATCATCCCGTCAAGGTGGGCTTCCCGGAGAGCGACTACCTGAAGTGCTTCTTCCTGCGCGTGATGGGCTGATCACGGGTCCTTGCAGCAGAGCGCGCCGCCTTCCAGCGACGAGAGGTGCGTGATCACGTTGGCTTCCTCTTCCGTGCCGGGGCCGTCGCAGAGCCAGGTGGCCGTGTTGGGACAGTCCGCCTCCTTCATCTCCTTGCCCAGCGGTCCACAGCCGCCGTTGGTGCCAATGTTGCCGCAGCCCACGACGTTGTTGCGCTCGGCGGGATCGTCGTCGCAGTTGAAGCCGCTGTTCTGCGCCTGACGCGTGGCCCAGAACACGTCGTCCACGCCGTTGGGGGGACACCCGCCGTTGATGGCCTTGCTGGCCACCTCCGTGTCGTCGTCACACACGTGCCAGCCGTCCGCGCACAGGTCGGCGATGCTGCACCCTGTTCCCGTGGGATTGGCCGAGGAGTTTCCCGCGGCGCGAGCGCACTGCGGCGTCAGTGACAGCGTGCTCTTCGTCCCGCCGACGGACCAGCCACCTGCGCAGGCCGCGATGTCCGGCTCGGTGACGGTGTCGACGTAGGCCTCCCGCGTTCCGTCCGCGCACCCGATTTCCAGCAGGTTCCCCGACGAGGAGGAGGAGCTGGACGACGACGAGGTCGAGCTGGATGAGGACGTCGACGAGGCGGTGGATGACGACGACGTTGCTGTCGCGGATGAGCTCGTGCTGGAGGTGGAGGAAGTGGCGCTGGAGGCGGTGATCGAGCTGCTCGTGGATGACGCGGAAGTGCCGCTGGAGGAGCTGGAGGAGGAGGACGAGGACGACGAGCTGCTTGACGACGTGGATGAGGCCGAGGAGGTGCTCACGGCGCTCGACGCACTGGAGCTGCTGGAACCGCTGGAGCTGCTGCTGATGGCGACCGGGTCTGGCTCTTCACAGACGCCACGCTCGACGTCGCACACGAGGCCGGTGGAGCAATCCGCGTCGGTGCTGCAGGTGGCCACCCGGAGGAATCCGCAGCCCGCCCCGACGACGATTGCCAGTGCAACACCGGACCACGCGCGCATGGGGTCACTCCTTCAACCGCAGCAGGAGGAAGCCTGCCATCTCCATGCCCACACCCGCCATCATCAGGACGACACCCGCCAAACACCCGACGAGTCCCAACGGCATCAGCGCCGCCATCGTGCCTACGCGGACATACGCGTCCGTGGCGTTCTCCCCCTTGCTGGCGAGGAACTGGCCTCGGTCATCCCGGGGTTGCTGACCCAGCAGCACCGCTCCGCCCAGCGACACCGCCGCGCCCGCCAACAACACCGCAAGTCCCACGCCGCCCGACGTCGCCCCCGCCGCAATCCACGGCCAGCGCGGGGATGACGACGTGTCCTCACCGCCGCCCGTCGAGACCCGGTAGAGCGGCTCCAGACCGGACACGGGGACGTCGTCGCCGAGGAAGGTGCGAAAGCCGAAGTGGTACTCCAGGACGTATTCGCCGGGTGGTGCGTCGGGGAGCGCCTTGGCGGGGTCCGGGAGGAGTGCTTCCAGCGTGCGACGGGTGCCCTTCGTCGAGCGCGGCTCCATGGGGACGGTGAGCCACGTGCCGCGACTCTCCCCGCTCACCACCCGCACCGCCACGTGCGCGTCCTCCACCCGACGGAAACGGTCCTTCAACGTCACGCGCACGCGCAGGCCGCGGGTGGGCGGTTGGTGCTGCGCGGTGACGGGGCCCTCGCGCTGGAACTCGGTGCGCACGCGGGTGAACGCGGCCCGGAAACGCGGACTCACGGAGTCGTCCATCACGTGATCCGGGTCGGCGATGAGCAGGCGGAGGAAGGCCTGGCGGGCGGAGGCCTCGTCGCCATTGATGGTGTAGGCAAAGCCCTGCAACCGGTAGATCTCGACGAGCTCCGCGCGGGTGTTGCCCGGCTGCACCATGGCTTCAGCGAGCAGCCCGGGCAGCGCGGGGTAGTCCAGGGCCTGGTACCGCTCCCGTGCGCGTTGGAGGTAGGGATTGGCGGCGGAAGCCGTGGTGCTGGCCACCGTGAGCAGCACGAGCGCAGCGCAGGAAACCAGCCGGGGCATCATTGGCCGCAACACGGGAGGACGACGACATCATGGCACACGCGCCCGCCCAAGGTGTCAAGCGGGACCAGGCCCCTCGGCTGCCGTGGTGGCGTCGGGTGAGCGCTGCGGTCGTCGACGGGGGCGCGCAGCTGCTGGGTTCCCTGGGCACGCTGGCTGCCCTGGTGGCGCTGCTGGGCGCGGAGGACCTCGAGGAAGCGCGGTCCACGCTGGTGGTGACGGCGTCATTCCTGTGGGTCACCGCGGGCCTGGGCCGGGCGGTGCGCTTCATCGCGCTTTCACGCGGTCAGGTCTCGGCACTCTCGGCGGGGCTTGCTGGCGCGCTGGTTCAGGTGACGCGCATCTCGACAACGGCTTGCCTGCTCGCGGGCTTGGCGCACGTGCTGTTGACGTCGGAGGTGCCCACGGGAGTGGGGCTGCTCGTCGTGGCGCTGGGCCTGCGCATGCTGCTGCCCGCGTTCGACATTGCCGGCGCGGCGGTGGTGGCCTCCGGGAGGGAGTGGGTGGAGCTGCCGCGCGCGCTCTCCATCAGCCTGGGGCCCGCGGGGTGGCTGGCGGGGGTGGTGCGGGTGGCCCTGTCCGTCGCCAGCATGGCCGTCACGCTGGCCACACTGGTGGCGCTGCTCAGCGGGGCGCTGGTGGCGGTGCTGATGCTGCTGCCGTTGATCTGGGGGCTGGGCCTGCTGGGCGTGCTGCAGTGGGAGAAGGAGCAGCGACGCGTGGCGCGGGAGCTGGCCGCCTGAGCGTCACTTCTTCTGCGCGCGGAACTCGTCGCGGGTCTTCTTGACCTCGTCGAAGATGGCCTCCGGCACCACCTTGCCGCGCACCGCCGGGAAGATCTTGGCCTCCAGCTTGGCCCATTCCGCGGCCTGCGCCGGCGTGGGCTTCACCACGTTGAGTCCCTTGGACTGCATCACCTTGACGGACTCCGCGTCCTGACGACGCGCCTCCGGACGCAGCCCGTTGCCTTCCTTGCGCGCAATCTCCAACAGCTTGGGCCGCAGCTCCGCGGGCACCTTGTCCCACGCTTGCTTGCTGACGACGAGCGCGCCGATCAGCGTGCCCCACGGATACTGCGTCATGTTGGGCGCGCTGGAGTACCAGCCGAGCGAGAGCGCCACGAGCGTCGTCGATGTGAAGGCGTCGATCATGCCGGTCTGCAAGGACGGGATCATCTCCACCGACGAGAGAACCACCGGCGTGAAGCCGGCGATGCGCCAGGCCTCCTCCGCCACCGGGTCACCGCGCACCGCGAACACCTTCTGCGGGAACATCTCCTGCGGCGTGGCGGCGGGCTTGCGGCTGAAGAAGTACATGATGCCGGTGTCCGTCCACGCCAGCACCACGAAGCCGCGATCCTCGACGGCCTTCTCCAGCTTGGGACCCACGCGCTCCATGACGTAGTCCAGCTCCTCGTAGCTCTGGATCATCATGGGGCAGCTGATGGCCTGGGGCTCCGGCGAGATGTCGCGCAGGCCCACGGCGGTGATGGCGGCGGCCTGCAGCTGGCCAATGCGCATCTTCTTGATGGTGTCGCCCTCGTCACCCTGGACGCCACCGGCGAAGATCTTGAGCTTCACGGCGCCACTGGAGGCCGCGGCCCACTGCTCGCTGATGCGCTTGAGCGCCTGGTGCCAGGTGGAACCTTCCGGCGCCATGGTCCCCATCTTGAACGTCTGGGCAAAGGCCGCACCGCCCAGCAGGAAGCAGGCGAGGGAAGCGGTGGCAAGCAGGGTGCGTCTCATGGGTTCTCCGGATTCTCCATGGCAGGGTCAGGGGTCAGGATGAGGTCCTCCGCGCGGCCCTTCAGCCAGCGCGCGCGGTTCTGCGTGATGATGTTCAGCAGGCGGTACGCGGGGACCTTGTTGACGTCCACCGCCAGGGCCTTGTCCAGCATCTCGTGGAAGAGCTTGGCGTCCTGCTGCTGCACGGCAATGGTCTCGGCCCAGGACACGTACGGGCCCGCCTTGTTCCCCCCGCTCAGCTGCACCGCGCGGTCAAAGTGCTTGCGCGCCTTCTCCACGCTGCCGCCCATGGAGGTGGGGCGGCCTCCTTCGTAGGAGATCATGAACTCATGGACGGAGCCGGCGCCGTAATCTTCATCCAGCACCAGCAGGCGGTTCATGAGCTCACCCACGGCGGGCAGCTCCGCAATGAGCTCCGGTTGATCCTTGGAGAGCACAATCTCCGCCGCCAGCGACGCGCCCGCCCAGTAGGCGAGCTCCACGTCGTCGAGACGGAGCGCGGCGGCGGCGGCCTTGGCGTCCTTGTGGAACGCGGCGCCAAAGCCGGGGTGTTTCAGCTCCAGGCCGCGGATCGCGTACTGGTGCGCTCGACGGTACATCTTCTTGGCGCGCGCCCAGCCCCTCTGCGCGGCGGCCAGGCTGGTGTCCTCCGCCATGTCCGCGTCCTGCTGCACGAACCCGTACGCGTACGACGTGAACCCGCTGGCCAACGCCGCGTGCAGGCCCACGTGATCCGGCTGCGAGGCGAGCAGGCTCTCCATGGTCTTCAGTGCGAAGGGCAGGGAGTCCTTGATGAGCTCGGGGTCGTTGTCGCCGGACCAGACGGTGCTGCTGCCGGTTTCCGAGAGGTTGTCCGCCAGGACCTTGGTGGCCACCTTGCTCGGTGAGCAGGCGCTGGCAGCGACGAGGCACAACAGGAGTGCAGGCGCGCGCACGATCTTCACCTGAGGGGCCCGTGGAGGAGGGCCAGGGGCGGCGCACTCTAGGGAAGGGCCCCCCGCGCCTCAAGCGTGCAGGAGCGTGACGCCGGCCACCATTGACGGACCCGCCCATCGGCGGCAAGAAGGCCGGCCCATGGCCAACGGTGAAACCAAGGCGCCCGACCAGCTCGCCGGCGGTGAATCCCAGGGTGCTACGGGGGAGGGCGCCGGTCCCAACACGGTTGCGCCACCCGCGGACGCCACGCAGGTTGCTCCGCACGGCCCCGGGCACGGCACCGCCGGCGTGCAGACGCTCCCCCTGTTGAAGCAGGTCGAGAACGGCGCCGTCATCACCGCATTCCTGGCCATGGCGCTGCTCTCGGTGAGCGAGGTGCTGGGGCGCAAGCTGTTCAACAAGGGCGTGCCCGGCGGCATGGAGTACGTCCGCCACCTCACCATGTGGGTGGGATTCCTGGGCGCGCTGCTGGCCGCACGTGAAGGCAAACACCTCGCGCTCTCCACGGCGGAGCTGCTCCCGGAAGGACGCTTCCGCGCCGCGGCCCACTTCGTGGCGTGGACGGTGGCGGCATCCGTGAGCGCGCTGGCCAGCTACGCAAGCTGGAAGCTGGCAACCGGTCTCCGCGGGAGCGGTACCGAGCTGGGCGGCGGCGTGCCGGAGTGGGTCAGCGTCCTCGTCATGCCGGTCAGCCTGGCGCTGGTGGCGGTGCACCAGATCATGCGCAGCAGCCCGCGTTGGCCGTGGCGCGTGTTGTGTCTCCTCGTCGTGGGGCTGTGTTTCTCGCTGGACTTCCTGTCCGCGGAGCCGGTGCTGAACCCGCCGCCGCCCGACGCCGAGGAGACCGTCAGCCTGGCCAAGCACGTGGCGTGGCCGGGTTGCCTCGTCATCATCGTCGCGCTGCTGCTGGGCGCGCCCGTCTACGCGGCCATGGCGGGCATTGCCATGGTGCTGTTCTTCGCGGCGGACACGCCCATTGCGTCGGTGCCCGTCGAGACCTACCGCCTGGTCTCCAGCCCCACACTTCCGGCCGTGCCCATCCTGACGGCAGCGGGTTACGTGCTTGCGGTGGGCGGCTCCAGTCAGCGCCTGGTGCGACTCTTCCGCGCGATTGTGGGCTCCCTCCCCGCGGGATTGGCGCTCATGGTCATTGCGGTGTGCGCCATCTTCACCACGCTGACGGGCGGCTCCGGCGTCACCATCCTGGCGCTGGGCGGCCTGGTCTATCCCATCCTGCGCAGCGAGAAGTACCCGGAGAACTTCTCCCTGGGCGCGGTGACGGCGAGCGGGAGCCTGGGGTTGCTGTTCTTCCCGTCGGTGCCGGTGATCCTGTACGCGGTGGTGGCGGAGCAGCCGGTGGAGCGCCTGTTCGTGGCGGGTTTTGTCCCGGGTGTGCTCATGATCCTGATGGTCTGCGCGTACGCGATCTTCGTCGGGACGCGCAGCGGCGTTCCTCGCCAGGCGTTCCGTGGCGACGAGCTGGTGAGCGCCGTCAAGGAAGCCAAGTGGGACCTGGGCATCCCGCTCATCCTGCTGGGCGCGTTCGCCACCGGACTCGCCACGATGGTGGAGGCCAGCGCGCTCGCCTTTGTCTACGCGATGATCATCGAGGTGTTCATCTGCCGGACCCTCAAGCTGCGGGGCGGTCTGACCAACGCGCTCGTCGACGCGGGCACGTTGGTGGGCTCGGTGATCATCGTGCTGGGGATGGCCATGGGCCTGACCAGCTACCTCGTCGACGAGGGCATTCCCGAGATCATCATCAACTGGGTCAAGGCGCACATCACCTCGCAGGTGGTCTTCCTGCTGACGTTGAACGCGCTCCTGCTGGTGCTGGGCAGCGTGCTGGAGATCTTCAGCGCGATTGTGATCCTGGCGCCGCTGCTGGCTCCGCTGGGCAACGCCTACGGCGTGGACCCGCTGCACCTGGGCATCATCTTCCTGGCCAACCTGGAGCTGGGCTTCCTGTTCCCGCCGGTGGGCCTGAACCTCTTCCTGAGCGCCACCCGCTTCGGGAAACCGTTGCCACAGCTCTACCGCGCGGCGTTCCCGTTCCTGCTGATCATGTCGTTCTCCGTCCTCATCATCACCTACGTGCCGGGCCTCTCGACGGGCGTGGTGAAGATCTGGGACGCGCGCTCCAAACCCGCCGCCGCACAGCCCGCGGCACCCACGGAAGCCGCACCCGCCGAGCCCGCACCCGCGCCGACGGAAGGCGCGCCTGCGCAACCCGCACCCGCACCGACGGAAGCCGCGCCTGTGCAGCCCGGAGCCGCGCCCGCGGAACCCACGCCATGAGGGCGCTGCTGCTGCTGGCGGCGGTGATGGGCTGCACCAGCGGAAGCCCCACTCCCGACGGACCCGGTCCCCTGGGCCCCAACAAGACGCTGAGCGGCCCGCCGGGCGTGTGGCTCCTTGCCGACGGCGGCGTGGTGGGGCCGCTGGTCCCGGGTCTGGACGGCGGCTGGGACGCGGTGGTGGAGGTGGGCGCGCGCAACGTGCATCCCGAGGGCGCCACGCTCTCCTTCACGCTGCTGGACACGGTGAGCATGTCCGCGCTGATGCCCGCGGCCTCGGTGGTGACGAGCTTTGACATCGAGAATGGACAGTGCGTAAAGCGCGACCTGCGGGTGGCGGTACCAAGCCCGCAGCTGGTCCAGGGGCGCGCATCCCTGTTGGCGGTGGCGCTCCAGGATCGTGACGGCAGGCAAGCCGAGACGCGGGCGGAGGTATGGATCCAGGGGGGACCGGACGCGGGAGCGCTTGACGCTGCGACCGGCGGCCTCCAAATGGACGGCGCCCATTCGGCAGGAGGTGGTGGATGACGGCCAAGGAGCTCCCTCGGGTCTTTCTGGTCTCCGACGCGACGGGGGAAACCGCCGAGCGCGTGACCGGCGCGGCGCTGTTGCAGTTCCCGGCGGTGCGCCCGCGCGTGAAGGGCTTCACCAAGGTGCGCAGCGTGGAGGAGATCCGCACCATCGTGGAGCGCGCCAAGGAGGAGCAGGCGTTCATCAGCTACACGCTGGCGGACGTGGAGCTGCGCAGCGCCATGCAGGAGGCCACCGAGGCCATGGGCGTGCCCGCCGCCGACGTCATTGGCGCCCTCATGGTGAAGCTGAGCCTGTTCTTTGGCGCGCCGCCGCTGATGCAGGCGGGCATCTCCGCGTCGTTGAACGAGGAGTATTTCCGTCGCATCGAGGCGGTGGAGTTCGCGGTCAAGAATGACGACGGACAGGAGCCGCGCAACCTCATCAAGGCGGACATGATCCTGGTGGGCGTGTCCCGCACGTCCAAGACGCCGCTCAGCACGTACCTGGCGCACCGCGGGTGGAAGGTGGCCAACGTGCCGCTGGTCCCCGACGTGCCCGCCCCGCGCGAGCTCTTCCAGGTGGACCAGCACAAGATCTTCGCGCTGACCATTGACCTCAACACGCTGGTGAAGATCCGCCAGGAGCGGCTGCGTCACCTGGGCATGCCGCCGGACAGCGCGTACGGGCTCAAGGAGAACGTGAGCCGGGAGCTGAAGTGGGTGGAGGAGTTCTTTGCCTCGCACCCGCAGTGGCCCGTGATCAACGTGAGCGGGAAGGCCATTGAGGAGACCGCGGCGGAGATCCTGGCGCTCTACAAGAAGCGCGTGACCAGGGAAGAGCCCACCTGAGGCTCAGCCCGGACGCCGGACCCGCAGAACCTCGTCGACGCCGATTGGCTTCACCGTCGTTCCCGCGATTTCTAGCGGCACCGCTTCCCCCCTCCCGAAGTCCACATGACGACCAAACGCCGGCAACAGCGTCGGGCCCGAGGGGTTTGTGTAAACCTCGACCTTGAAGTCGACGAGGTTGATGATCCAGTAGGTCCGGATGTTGGCGCGCGCGTAGATCGCGCCCTTCACGACGCGATCGCGCTCCAACGTGGACTCGGCGACCTCGACAAGCAGCGCGATGTCTTCCGGGCGGGGATGACTCTCAAGATAGTCGTCGACCTCGCCACGGACGATGGCGATGTCGGGTTCGGGTTCACTATCCGAGGTGGTGATCGCCATCTGTGGCCGGAGGTGCCATCCCGCGGGGACCCGGGAACGCAGCGCATCCGTCAGGTGCAGCAGGGTGACGTCGTGCGGCGGATTGCGGACCATCTTGCTGATTACCAATCCTTCCAGCAGCTCGAACCTGTCGTCACCTGTGAAAACGCCGGCGCGGATCATCCGGTGGTACTCCTCCACCGTGAACCGCTTGAGCGGCAGCGCGGGCGCCATCTGCTGACCAGGTCCAGGGGAGACAACCGAGGCCATGAGTCCTCCGCCCTGGATGCTAACGCCGCTCCAGTCGGACATCCAGACGGCTCACCACACGTAGACCAGCAGGAAGATGAGCAGCCAACTGACGTCGAGGAAGTGCCAGAAGCGCGTGACCATGGTGACGCGGATGTAGTTGCGTCCGTGGAACGCTCCGCGCCTTGCGTCGCGTGCGAGCCAGCCGAGCAGTCCCAGCGCCACCACGACGTGCAACGCGTGGAAGATCGTGATCGCGTAGAACGTGCCGGCGTAGGTGCCGCGCGCGCTCATCCCCGCGTTCCACAACGTCACCCAGACTACGAACTGGATGACCGTGAACAGGACCCCCAGCCCCCACGTGGCCAGCAACAGCGGGAAGAGCTCCTGCGGTCGCGCATGGCGCACGGCGTTGAGGCCTTTCTGTGCCGTCACCGAGCTCACCGCCAAGATGAACGTGGCCACCGACGGGAGAAGCAGCGGGATGCCGGGCGCGCCGGCGGGCTTCCACTCCGTGGCGAACACGCGCAGGAACACGTAGCAGCCCAGCAGTCCCAGGAACGAGCCCGCCCAGGAGAGCAGGAACAGGTTCATCCCGAGGGAGAGGCGCCCGTCGCGGTCCGTCTCCGGGAGGCCGATGACCTGACCGGTTTCCTTCATGGATTCACTCGCCGCTGAGCGTGAGGCCGGTCAGCAGCACGGCGCGTGGGCCGTGGTACGCCTCCCGCCGCGTGATCTCCGACGAGAACGTGGCGTTCTGGAAGGCCTGCTGCACGTTTCCGGAGACGCTGCCGCCCTTGATGGGGATGCGCTTGCCGCCCTTGTGCAGGTACCCGGTGCGAATCTCCCCGGAGAAGCTCCCCGACGTGGGACTGGGCATGAACGTGGAGAACCGCAGCAGCTCGTACACGGGGTTCTTGCCCTTGAAGAGGTCCTTCTCCGGAGTCTTGCCCGGCAGCACCACGGTGTTGCCCATGGGCCCGGTGGCCGGCACGCCGGTGAGGTCCGCGTACTTCCTGGTGGCGATGTACTGCTTGAAGATGTTGTCCTCGATGATGGTGGTGCGCAGGCAGCGCTGGCCCATGCCATCAAATGGCTCCGAGGCCATTCCGCCCTCCAGCGTGGGGTCGCTGATGAGCGTGATGCGGTCACCGCGAGGATTGTTGATGACGGGCGAGCCCAGCTTGAGGCGGCTCCAGCCCTCATAGCGCGCCGCGGCGTCGGCCTGGCCGGAGAAGTAGCTCCACAGCGTGTCCAACGCCTCCTCGCCAAACACGACGTCGAACGTGCCGCTGCGCGGGAGCTGCGCGTCAAGACCGTCCCGCGTGTACTGCACGTAACGGTCGACGTGGTCCTTGATCTGCAGGTGGCTGAGCAGGCGGCTCTTGGGGCTCTGCCAGATCTCGTGCTCCTCGTTCTTGCCGTCTTTCGCCAGCAGCACGTACTCCACCATCAGCTCGGTCTCGGCGCGGCTGACGTCGAGGCCCTTGCTGTTGCGCAGGCGCGTCTGGGCGTAGTTGGCAAACACCTCGCTGCTGCTCAGCTCCACGCCCGCGTGCGCGGCGGCGGCGGCGCGGATGTCCTCCGTCACCTCGTCCACGATGGCGGCGGCGTTCTCCACCACGCGCTGGTCCACGGTGACGACGTCAAAACCCTTCCCGTCGGGCGCGGGGATCTCGTAGACCTCGTTGTGCACCAGCGCGGCACGCTGGATGGCGCCGTCGATCTCCTGGCGCAGCCAGTCCGTGGTGACGTGCGGCGTGAGGGTGAAGCTGCTCTCACCCAGTCGCTCCGCTCCGTCGTGGGGATGGCGCACGTGGACGGTGACGTTGTAGCGCGTGGTCTCCACCTCCCGGCGCGCCTCGTCGCGGGTGAAGACGGTGTAGCGCTGCGTGGAGCGGCTGCGCGTCTCCGTGACCTGCCAGGCGCTGAGGTCGCGTTGGCGGTCCAGGACGGCCACGATGTCGTCGAGCTTGAGGTGTGTCATCAGGCAACCCGCGCGCGCAGCCGGAGGTGCGGCCCGCCATCCGTGACCTTGACCCACTCCTTGTGGCCCTTGCCGCACGTCCCCAGGCCGGTGATCTCCACGGCGTCGGACACGCCGGTCACGCTCATGAGCAGGTCGGGCACGTAGCCGGTCACAATCACCGGGGAGAAGACGCGTCCGGTGAGACGCCCAGCGACGATCTCCTCCGCCATGTAGCCTTCACACTGGATGCCCCAGCCCTTGGGGTCCTCCATCCCGTTGGAGCTGTGCTTGATGAGCAGCCCGCGGTCCACCGACGAGAGCAGCTCCTTGAACGTGCTCTTCCCCGCGCCAAAGTACGTGTTGGTCATGCGCGTATAGACCTTGCGCTCGAAGCTCTCCCGTCGGCCGTTGGCGGTGCGCGGCAGGCCCAGGCGCAGCGCGGCGTCGAGGTTGGTGATGGGAGAGGTCAGCACGCCCTTGCGGATGATCTGCGTCTCGCTGGCCAGGTGGCCTTCATGGTCGAAGAAGAAGGTGGCGGCCTGGCCGGGGAGGGCGGGGCTGTCGAACATGTCGACGAGGTCACTGGCGACCTGTTTTCCGAGGAACTGCTCCCCGCGCGCGCGACGCTTGAGGAACATGTCCGCCTCGGTGCCGTGACCAAACGCCTCATGCGCGAACAGGCCGCTGAAGTCCGGCGCGAAGATGCAGTCATGGGTGCCGGCGGGAGGACGGGGCGCACCCAGGATGCGCGCGGCGTCACGCACCACCTCGGCGCGGAGCTCCTCGGGGAGGTGGCAATGCTCGAAGCCACCGGCGCGGGAACGGCCACCGTAGAGCTCGCTCTGGTTCACCCCGTCGCCGAGCACCACGAAGACCAGCGCCTCCGCCCGACGGAGATCCTGGTACAGCACGCGCGTGCGGTTGACGAAGAGCTCCTCGGTCTGCACGTCGCCAATGCGCGCCAGGCTGTGCACCATGCGGGATTCCCGACGGTGCACGTCCTCCCGCAGCTCCTGTGCGCGTTGCACCTTGTCCTTCAGCGGGACGCTGCGCGCGGGAAGCTTCTCCTCGGTGGTGAACTCCTTCTCGAGCGGGGCGCCGGGGTCCACGCGCGGTCCGTCGGGGTCCACGCCGGCCACGTCAATGCGCGCGAGCAGCGCGGCGGTGGCGGCCTTGAGGCCTTCCGAGGTGAGGTCATTGGTGGAGACCTCCACGAACGCCGCGCCGGTGAATGCGCTGAGCACGCAGCCGAGCATGGGGTCCAACGGTTCCACCGCGGTCTGCTTGGCCGTGGCACGCACGGAGATGCCGCTCCGACGGGTGCACAACGCGCTGGCATAGGGCACCCGCTCTTCCAGCCGCCCAATGGCGTCCTTCAGGTGGGGAACCAGCTCTCTCAGCTCCATGCGACCTTTCCCTGCCGTAGCGGCGGTGGAACTTGCACCACGCGTCAGATTCCCATCAAGGACAATCCATGCTTTCGCACACGCCCCCGCTTGGTGACGACGTGGATCAGGGACACGTGGGCAGGCCGTCCGGCGTGGCGGAGTACTCGGCCATCTGCCCCGTGGCGGCGTTGTAGTAGTAGTCCGTGGTGGCGAACGCGCCGGACCCGGAGCTGACGCTGACGCACCACACCTGGATGTCGCTGGTGGCCTCACCGGTGTCGGTGTTGAAATCCAGCGGCCCGGACGCGCCGTTGAAATCAATGCGCCCATCCGCCGCGGCGACGGCGGTGAACGCGTCATTGATCTGCGCGGCGCCGGCGTTGATCACCGTGCCGCCGCCCACCATGCGCTTCAATCCCTCGACGAGGCGCGGCCCGGTGACGGGCTCACCCACCGCCACGGCGGCGTAGGCGAGGAGGTACAGCGCGTCGTAGGCGCCGGCGGTGCCGAACACGTCGGGGTCGGTGCCCTGGTAGGGCAGGCTGCTCTCGTTGGAAGTGAAGTTGAGACGGAAGCGGTCGTAGTTGGCGTTCTTGGTGCCCGGCACGGTGCCCAGCACGCGGTTGCGCACGGTGGCGTCGTTGGCCGTGAGCTGGATGATCTCCGGGATCTTTCCGCCGTCGGTGAGGACGTAGCGCGGGCGGTAGGGCAGCCCGCTGGGCCAGTTGTTCTCAATGCGCGTGAACATCTCCGTGACGGCTTCATTGGTGCCAATCAGCAGGATCACGTGCGGCTGGAAGCCGATGATCTGCGTGGCCTTCTCGTCGTAGCTGGGGACGGGGTCGTTGTCGTCGGGGTCACCGTAGTTGTACTGCCGGTAGTTATTGCCGTTATCCGCGACGGAGAGTCCGTTGAAGCGCAGGATGTTGAACAGCTCATTGGCCAGGCCCTGTCCGTAGCCGTCGCCCTTGAACGCAAGTCCCAGCTTGATCTGGTCCCCTTGCGCCAGGCCAAGCTGCGTTCGCACCTGCTGCTCGAACACACTGGCCAGCGCGTTGACCGCCACGGCCTGCAGGCTGTCCGGCGGAGAGGTGCGCCACACCAGCCCGTTGTCCTGGATGCCGGTGATGGCGGGGCTGGTGGCGGAAGGGGACAACACCAGCGTTCCCGCCGGCACCGTCACGTTGTTGGCGACGTCAAGCGTCACGCCGCTGAACGCGGGGCCGACAATGGCGGGAACCTGCACCG
The DNA here is from genome assembly GCA_040752415.1 of Myxococcota bacterium. Taxonomy (GTDB): domain Bacteria; phylum Myxococcota; class JACRCW01; order JACRCW01; family JACRCW01; genus JBFMGU01. The sequence goes on along the minus strand of JBFMGU010000117.1, from coordinate 7,528 downwards.
TGTTGGAGAGATGCTCGGCGGCACCCAGCGCGTCCTCGTCATTGCAGGCCACGAAGACGATGGGGCGCGGCGTTCCGCCCGGCGTGGCGGCGGGGAGCCCGCTGGTGGTCTGCTTGAAGTCCTGCCGCGCGAGCTCCACGCTGTTGAGAAGCGGTTGCCCGGTGCTCTCGTCGACGCCGCGGATGGGCAGGATGGAGCCGAAGAAGACGGTGTTGTCGTTGGCAATCTCGGCGTTGTCGCCCAGCACCACGTCACACTCGCTGGTGGTGAGGGGGACGCACAGCGAGTCGGACTTGCGGCAGATGAATGGCGCTTCCGGGTGGCGGTCCAGGCATTCCTGGTTGGTGGCGCAGCGGGGTGGGCCGGCGTCGCGCGTGGAGAGCACGCGGGGGCGGCAGTAGCCCTTCTCGCAGCGGTTGGTGTCCAGGCAATCCGCGTCGCCCTGACACCGCGACGGGGGAACGTTGCAGCCCAGCGCCAGCACGACGCCAGCCGCCACCACCACGCCCACGCCTGTGCTTCTCACCATCACGCTTCCCCGACGTCAGGTTCCCCACCCGCGCCACGGAGCGTGCCACAGGCCCCATGCCACGTAAATCCTGTGGCCCTCGCGCCAGCGTCAGGGAGTCTGGGTCACGGCGAGGGTGTAGGTCTGGGATGCCACGTTGCCACCCGCCTTGCGCGTGACTTCGACCAACCAGTCCGTCGCGGCGCCGGGGGAGCCTTGCACGCTGGTGCTTGCGCTGGTCCCGGTCTCCACGTCCGAGTTGACGTCGATCTCCGTGCCGCCCTCGAGCAGGCGCAGGTCCAGGTCACCCTCGGTGGCGTCGAACTGGGCGGTGGCGGTGACGGTTCCTCCAGAGGCCACCGAGACCAGGAACATGTCCGTGTCACCCAGCGGGCAGATGAGCGCGCTGCGCACGGTGTCCAGCGGCAGCGGCTCCGCGCTCCCGGCGTTGTCATTGGGCTCGGTCTCGTCGACGGGGAGCTCGCACGGGTCGGGCTCCAACGCCACCTGGAGCGTGTATGCGCCCGTGGGTCCCGCGACCTTCAGGAAGTACGTCCCCGCCAGCACCTGCACCGGCCACACCACCTCCGCGCCACCCGCGGTGAACGTGGCCAGCGGCGAGCCGGAGCCTTCACCACGCAGCTCCACCGTCGTGCCGGCCAGGCCCTGAAGGGAGAAGCGCAGCTGCTCGTCGTCGGCGGCGGTGACGCGGAACCAGTCCTCGTCGGAGGGACAGAGCTTGCCGGTGAGCTGCGTGGACAGTGGCGGACCCACCACGTCGCGCAGGGAGGTGGCGCTGCCCTGGGTGTCGTCGCCGGTGCCGGACTCCGCGGCGTCGTCGGAGCAGGAGGTGGGGGAGTCGATGGTGAGCGTGTAGAGCAGGGGCTGGTAGGTGGTGGCGCCGGGGAGCGCGCGCGGCTTGACGTGGATGAAGTAGGTGTTGGCCGGCGCGTTGCTGAGCTGGATGACGGCGGGCTGCGCGGCTCCCGTGGCGGCGGCAACCTGGCCGGCGGGATTGCGCAGGTACACGTCGACGACGTCCTCCGGGAAATCCCAGTCCACGCGCACCGTCAGCGGCCCGGGATTGGCGAGCACCACGCGGAACCAGTCGTTGTCGGACGCGCTGCACAACACGCCGCGCAGCTGCGCGGGCTCGACGGTGCGCGCGTCCGTCTGCTGGTCATTGGGCTCATGCAGGTCCTCGAGGCAGTTGGCGATGTACGACGTGGACACGTCCAGCGTGTAGCTCCGCGGCGCCGCGGAACCGGACCCACCGGCGGGCTCCACGCGCACCACCAGCTGCTCCGGCTCCTGCGTGACATGGTCCAGCACCAGCGGTGACGACGACGCGGTGACCGTGCTGAGCACCACGCCCTCCGTCCCGAGCAGGGTCAGCGCCATGGCTCCTTCCGCGGGATCGAACGCCAGCTCCACGCGCGCCAGGGTGCTGCCGTCCAGGAGCAGGAGGTGGTGATCCACGTCGTCAGGCGTGCACAGGTCACGCGTGGTGGTGCCCTGGGTGATGAGGCTGCCGCTGGCCTGGTTGTACGCGTCGTTGGGCTCGCCGTTCTCGGTGAGGCAGGCGGGCAGCGGCTCCTGCGCGTAGCTGACCGTGTAGCTCCACTGGTCCACCGCGGTGGCGAACCCGCCGAGGATGAGCAGCACGTCGCCACCGCCGCCGGTCAGCGCGGCCAGCTCGACGGACTCGGTGAGAGCGGAGAGTACCTGGCTGGCCAGCACGCGCCCGTCGACGCTGCGCAGCTCCGCCCGCAGGCCCTCCGTGGCATTGCCGTCAAAGGGCGACCAGGCCACGGTGACGCGCAGCAGCTGTCCCGCGGTGGTGCTGAGGCGCAGGTAGTCCACGTCGCCTCGACACAACTCACCGGAGAGCCCGGCCGGGTCCACCACGGTGGCGTTGCTGGCGTCGTTGTTGGGCTCCTCCGTCTCCGCGCAGGTGGCGGCGGGGAGGAAGCAGCGCCGCGCGTCGATATCGCACCGGCGACGTGGGTCCACCGGCTGGCACTCGACGTCATTGATGCATTCCGGGAGGACGCAGCCGCCGTGGCGCAGGTCGCAGATGCGGCCGCTGCCGCACTCCGCGTCGGTGAGGCACCCGGTGCCCACGCAGCGACCGCTGAGGGAGTCGCAGAGGGTGTTGGGTCCGCAGTCCCCGTCGGAGACGCACTCCCGGCACACGCCTTCCATGCAACTCAGCGCCTCGTCGCACGCGTTCTGGATGCACGCCGGCGGCAGGCCGGGTTGGCATGCGCCGCTCACCGCGTTGCACTCCCACGCCAGGCACGACTGACCGCCGTCGTCGGAGGAACAGGCTCCATCGGCCACGCAGATGGTGTCGCCCAGGCAGTGCGTGCCCTGCGGACAACCAGTGATGCAGCGGGGCGCTTCCTGGATGGACTGGCACTGTCCGGTCAGGCAGGCGCTGAACGCGGGGCAGTCTCCGTCGGATTCACACGGCGTCACGCCGGCGCGCGGGACACAGGCTCCGTTGGTGCACACCTCGGCCGCGCCGCAGCGCGGGGTGCAGAAGCTGGGCGCGGGTCCGGGAGCCAGCTCGGCTTCTCCGTCGGGGAGGGTGAGGCGCAGGGCCACCCATTGCTGTCCCTCGGTGAGCCCACGTCGGGCCTGGCTGATGAGACGGCCGCGCCAGAAGACGCGCACCAGCGCGTGGGAGACGCCACGGTTGAAGGAGTTGGTGTAGCGCGCCCCGACGACGTACTGGCCCGAGAGCGGCGCGCTGATGACCACGCGCTCCGGACCGAAGCCCGCGCGCACGTTGCCCTGGTGCACGGGGTTGCCGCCCTGGCGCGGCGGATTGTTCGGGTCCCAGCGCGGCGCGGCCTGGTTGGCGGTGCAGTTGGCGGGGCCGCACACGTCGGGGCCGGTGTTGAAGCTGGGATCCAGCTCACCGCCGCGGAAGACGAAAAGGTCCACGTCGGTGTCCTTCTGGTCCCAGGTCAGCTCCACGGCCAGCTCATCACTGGTGGCGACGTGGAACGTGGTCAGCTCCTCCGGACCGGGGAAGCCCTCGGTGGAAGCCACGCGCAGCCCCACCACGTAAGTGCCGGGAGAAAGCGAGGGACCGGACACCGGCAGCACACGCGTCTGTCTCGACGTGGGAGCGGCCAGCGTGGCCGGCGCGCCCATGGGCATCTGCACCATGCGCCACTGGAACGTGGTGGCGGGCTGTCCCTGCTCGTTCAGGCTCTGCGAGCCATCCAGGTACACCTGGGCCTCGGGTCGCGCGCTGGCGCCGGCGGCGAGCGCCTGTCCGTCGGCGCGGACCACCACGCGGGGCTGCGTGGGCACGGCGGGAAGCTCCGCGTCTCCCTCAATGGGCAGCGAGCGCACCGCGCCCCCAGCCGTCACCACCTCGATGGCGCCGGCGAGGGAGCCTGGCGTCGACGGACTGGCGTGGACCGCGAGCGCCACGGTGGTGCCGGGCTGCAACGTTGCCGGCAGGGTGCCGCGGCCCAGCAGGCGCAGGGAGGGCGGGCTGTTGGCGGAGAGGCGCGCGTCGATCACTTCCGCGTCGACGGTGACGGTGAGGTTGGCCGTGCACACCTTCTCCGTGTTCACCTCCACGCGACCGAGATTGCACCGGTTGCTCAGCCACACCACCGGGGAGACCGGCAGCACCCCACCGTCTCCCGACGGGACCGCGGCATCCGTCGTCGTGCCCGCGTCGGAAACGGCGGCGTCCGGGGCCCCGGCGTCCGTCCCGCCGCTGGACGAGGATGTGCTTCCTCCGCTCGAGCTGGAGGAGGAGCTGGAGGACGCGCCACCGTCGGCGAAGATGGGCTCATAGGGCTTGAGGCACACGGTCTCGCCGGAGAGCCAGGTGCAGGTGGTGTCGGGGGCCGTGCAGGGGTTGTCGGCGTTGCAGCGAGCGGCGCAGTAGGCCTCGCCGCGGGCCAGGTCGGCGGCGCAGATGCCGTCGCAGGGGAGGCCGGCGCAGCGGGATGGCGGCGGGGGCTGGCCAGAGTCCACGACGGGAGTCGCGCCAACGCCCGCGTCGGGCTCTTGCTGGTTGGACGTGGTGCAGGCAGCAAGGAGGGCAAAAGCAGTCAGGATTGGCGCGACACGGATGAGCATGGGGCCCCGCAGCAAGAAGACACCCCGGGCTACGGGCTCTTTGGGATGCGTGTCAACGGTTGGCGCGCAGCCAATGTGCGGATGGGAGCCTGGAGCCGTTGCTGGGGGCCGCGGACCTGCCTATGGTCACGCGCTTTTTTCCGAGCGGCACCACGCCGCCAGCAAGGCCAATGTCATGCGCGTGCGGGTTGGATATCACGGCAGGTGTTTCGACGGTTGCACCTCGGCGGCGCTGTTCACGCGCTTCTACCGGGAGAAGATCCACAAGGACGCGGAGATCCTCTACCGCCCGTTGGCCCACCAGAAGGGCCTGGTGCTCGGGGAGAAGGAGCTGGATGGCGACGAGAACGCTGTCGTCGACTTCAAGTACACCTCCAGCCCGGCCTTGACCTGGTGGTTTGACCATCACCAGAGCGCGTTCAACACGGCGGAGCAGCGCTCACACTTCGAGGCGGACCGCAGCGGGAAGAAGTTCTTTGACCCGCACTGCTCCTCCTGCACCAAGCTCATCGCCGACACGGTGCGCGACCGCTTCCAGCACCGCTTTCCCGACCTGGAGGAGCTCATCCACTGGGCGGACATCATCGACGCGGCCCGCTTTGACAGCCCCGCGATGGCGGTGGAGCTCAAGGAGCCCGCGCTGCGCCTGATGACGGTGATCGAGGCCAGCGACGACGCCTTCTGCGACGCCCTCATCCCGCAGCTTGCCGCGAAGGGCCTGGACGTGGCGCGCAGCGAGATGGTGCAGGAGCGCTTCAAGCCGCTGTGGGAGGACCACCAGCGCACCGTCGAGCGCATCCGGCAGCGCGCCAGGTACGCGGACCACGTGGTGCACTTCGACCTGACCGAATGGCCCATGGACGGGTTCAACAAGTTCATCGGCTACTACGTGCACCCGGAGGCCAACTACAGCGTCGGCGTGACCGCCAGTGAGCGCCGCGCCAAGGTGTCCGTGGGCTCCAATCCGTGGGCGCAGGACAAGCGCCGTCATGACCTTGCCAAGATCTGCGAGAAGTACGGCGGTGGCGGGCATCCCGCGGTGGGAGCCGTCACGCTCGGGCCGGGGGAGGTCGCGGAAGCGCGTCGCATTGGCGAGGAGATCGCGGCGACGTTGCGCAGCTGAGCGACCCGCTGGTTCGCGTGGGAACCGTCGAAGGGAGGTTTCCTCGACGCGCCGGCGCCGTTCGTGAGGTGGATTTGTTGGGAGGGCGTGTCCGGGTTTCGCGCGGAAGGCCGGGGCGTCCTCGCGGGCTCCAAGGTGTATTACACCTTGTGGCAGGGCAAGGGTGGGCCGCGCCCGACGGGTTTCAACAGCGCGCTCGACGAGCCACGCGCCAACCCCACCCAACCACGTTCCGTGCTGAGCAGACGCGTCGAGGCAACCACCCGAGGGGGCGCAGCGGCTGCCTTCTGACGAGCGTTACTTCTTGGCGCTGATGCCCACCGCGCTCTGCGCGTAGTCCAGGTAGCGCGCGGGCGTGACACCCAGGATGATGACCAGCGCCGCCGACGTGGCCAAGCCCACGGTGAGCCACGGACCACCCGCCCCCGCGAGGTCACGGTCGGGCTCCTTCATGTACATGAACACGAGGACACGCAGGTAGTAGTAGACGCTGATGAGGCTGTTGAGCACGCCAATGATGGCCAGCGGCACCAGGCCCGCGCGCACCGCCTCCTGGAACAGGACGAACTTGCCCAGGAAGCCCGCGGTGGGCGGAATGCCCGCCAGGCCGAACATGAAGATGCACATGGCCACGCCCGCCGCCGGATACCGACGCGCCGCGCCGCTCCACTCCTCGAACGTGTTGCCGCGCCCCTCCTTGCGCTCCAGGAAAGCCACCACGCCAAAGCTGCCCAGCGACATGAACGTGTACGCGAGCAGGTAGTACGCCACCGGCGCCGCGGCCTGCGGACGACCTGAGAGCACCGTCACCACACCGACGAGGACGTAGCCCGCGTGCGCAATGGAGCTGTACGCCAGCATGCGCTTGATGCGCTTCTGCGCCAGCGCGGCCAGGTTCCCCACGGTCATGGTGCCCACGCAGACAATCCACGCAATCTGCACCCACTCCGTGGGCGCGGCGCCACCGTTGGGGGCCAGCGTCATGACCTGGCGCAGCAGCGCCGCAAAGGCCGCCGCCTTCACGCCCGCGCTCATGAACGCCGTCACCGGGGCGGGCGCACCGTCGTAGACGTCCGGGACCCACACGTGGAACGGGATGGTGGCCACCTTGAAGGCCAAGCCTGCCGCGACGAGGCCAAAGCCCAGCAGCGCCAGCGTGTTCCCGCCGCGCATCACCGCCTCGCCCAGCGACTGCAGGCTGGTGTTGCCCGTGGCACCGTACGCCATGGCCGCGCCAAACAGCAGCACCGCCGAGGCGAACGCGCCGTTGATGAAGTACTTCAGCGCCGCTTCCGCGCTTCTGCCGCTTTCCCGATCGAGGCCGGTGAGGCTGTAGACGCCCACGCTCAGCACCTCCAACCCGACGAAGAGCGAGAGGAGATCCGTGGCCATGGCCAGCACGCACATGCCGGCGGCGGAGAAGCAGATGAGGGCGAACACCTCGCCGCGCTCGAGGTCACGGGCGCGCATGTAGTGGACCGAGAGGCAGACGCTGATGAGCGCCGCCGCGCAGGCCATCATGGAGATGAGCAGGCCAAAGCGGTCCAGTCGCAGTTGGCCGTTGAAGAGCGGTGTGCCCGCGGCCTTGGCATCCTCCCAGCTCCCGGCCGCGAACGCCGCGGCAATGGCAATCCCCACCACCGTCACGAATGCAATGTGTCCCCGCGGCCCGATGCGCTTGGCGCCGATGGGAATGCCCGCCACCTCGAGGAGGAGCGCAAGGCAACCCACGATGGAGAGCGTGATGGTTGGGGCCAGTCCGTAGAGTTCAACCGCGGTCATGG
>JBFMGU010000116.1:0-33271 GCA_040752415.1 Myxococcota bacterium | reverse complement strand
CCCACCGCCCCGACGCCACCCACGCCCGCGAGCGGCAGCAGACCGGGGCCACCGGAGTCCTCACTCGACGTCGGCGCGCTCTCCCGCAGCCCGGTGGGCGCCGCACCCCGCAGCTGCGCTTCCAGCTCGCTGATCATGGGCTTGACGCGGTCCAGCAGGACGTCCGGCGACCGGGACCGAACGCGCTCCGTCACCGACGCTGCCGCGTTGCCGGTGGCGGCGGCCACCACGCGCAGCGTGAACACCATGGACTCCCCGACGGCGCCAACACTCCCCGCCATGACATAGGTCACGTTGAGCGCCCCGCCGATCTCCGCCAGGCACGACGTGGAATCACACGCCATGAGCTGCTTCTGTCGGTCCAGCCCCACCGCGGTCTCCAGGTCCTTCAACGTGGCAATGCGCGAGAACGTGCCGCTGGCCCGCAGCTCCGCCACCACGGCGTCCGCAATCAGGTCCGCGGTGTCGGCGGTGATGCCGCCCTTGGGCTCAATGCCCATCACCGCCAGCGACGGACCCGGCGTGGCACCCAGCGACAACGACGACACGAGCAGCCACGCGGCAATCACTGTCCACCCGTGAAGGTCCGATACACGTTCAGTCCGGAGTTGAGCGCGGCGTAGACGCGTCGGGTGTCCCCCGGCGCCACCGCGAGCGCCCAGATGAACGAGGACCCCGCGTTGCCGCGGACCTGGGTGGGAGTCCATGGGGTCTGCTGGCCCAGCAGCTCGTCGTGGGTGGTGGTGTAGACCAGCACATTCGTTCCGTCATTGGCGCCCACGTAGACCCGCGCGCCGTTCACGGTCTGTCCCAACGCCACCGTGGATGCGCTCGGCACGTTGCCAAGCGGCGTGAGAAGGAAGTTCTCGTAGACGTACACACCGGTAGCGTCGACGATGTAGAGCGCCCCGCCAAGGAACGCGGAGTCTTCCGCCAGCGCCTTCACGTCGGTGAGGCCCAGCTCCATGTCCTGCCACGTCTCCCCCGCGCTGGCGCTGCGGAAGACGCCATTGCCGCCCACGTACACGCGGTTCGACCCGCCCACGGCAATGCAGTTGACTCGCGTCAGCTCGAGGAGCCCGGCGGTGGCCACCGTCCACGACGATGCGCCGGAGTCGGAGCGCCACACCTTGCCCCTGTCGCTCCCGGCGTAGACCAGGTCGGCGTTCTGCGGGTCCGCTGCGAGCACCACGCGATCACCGGTCTGCATGCTGGTGGGGCCGGTGGTGGTCCAGGGCGTGGTGAGGGTGCGCCGGTACATGCGCTGCGTGGTGGACACGAACAGCCGGTCCTCCGAGGCCGCCAAGGAGACCACGTTGTCGTCGTCCGTCATGAGCCCGTCGTTGTATTCCGTCCAGCTGTCGCCGGCGTTGGTGGAGCGGAACACCCCGTAGCCGGGCACGCCGGCGTAGACGGTGTCAGGCGTCGTGGGGGACACGGCCAGCGCGGTGATGGCGTTGTCCAGCGCCGCGGTGAGCTGCCAGCCGCCCGAGGTGCTCGCGCCCGAGGACGACGTCGAGGAGCCGCTGGTGCTGCCCGTGGAAGCGCTGGTGCTCCCCGTGGACGACGACGACTGCCCGCTGCTGGAGCCGCTGGAGGATGCGCTGCTGGAGCTGGAGGAGGACGAGGAGCTGCCCACGCTCACGCCGCTTGACGACGAGGACATGCTGTCCGTGGCGCGGACGCACAGTCCCTCATCACCGCAGGCGTATTCAGGCTCTGGGCAGTCCGCGTTGGCGGCACAACGCAGGTATTCCGGGAAGCAGGCCGGTGTGAGCGTGAGCGCCAGCAGGGCGACAACGCACAGGCGAGGGCGACCGGCCACGGCGCCTCCGGAGGTCAGCAAGCCGCGTGACGACGAGGAATTACTTGATGCCCGCGGCGCGCAGGCCCATGTCCGAGATGATGTGGATGACCGTGAAGGCCACGGCGAGGGTGGCAATGGCCAGGAAGACCAGCTTCGGCGCGGTCCAGTTGTCGTCCTTGTGCTCGTTGTTGGGGGAGGTCATGTCACAACTCCTTGCTGCGGAAGGCGGGGCACGCTGGCACGGCGCCCTTGGGTCGTCAACGCTTTGCCAGCGGGTGCGTGGCGAGGACGTCCGAAAGGCGACGCGGCCACAGGGGCGGTCCCAGCGCGCGCAGGCGGTCCAGACGCAGGGTCACGTCGGGAGCGCGGTGCGGGAAGGCCTGGGGCGCGGAGCTGAGCGGAACCGCATCCAGCTGTGACGACGGAAATCCGAACGCCTCCGCCACCTTCACGCCAATGGCGTGCCGGCTCAGCCGCTCCGGACCAGCCACGTGCAGCACCCCCGCGTACCGCTGCCCGCCCAGCCACACCAGGATGGCGGCCAGGTCCTCCGACGCCATGGGCTGCCGGAACTCGTCGGTGAACAGCTGGGGCCTTTCGCCTCGCTTCACCGCGGTGGCCAGGACCTCCTCGATGCCGCGGTTCCCACGCGGGCTGGGCCCCACCTGCAGCGACGTGCGCACGACGACGTTGTTGGGACACCGCGCCGCCACCTCGTCCTCGCTCTGCGCCTTGGTGCGACCGTAGACGTGGATGGGCGTGCGTGGGTCGTTCTCGTCGTACGGCGCCTGGTCCCCCGCGAACACCAGGTCCGAGGACAGGTGGATGAACCTCCCGCCACACGCGTGCGTGGCGCTGGCCAGCTCCGCGGCAGCGCGCACGTTGACGACGTGGGCCCGCTCCGGATCCAGCTCGCAGTCGCGCGGCTGCGCCATGGCGGCGGTGTGGATGACCACGGCGGGAGACGTCTGCTGCACCAGGCGTGTGACGTCGTCGCTGCGGGTGAGGTCCACCGCGCGCCAGGTGATCTCCGGTCCCAGCGGGAGCGCGGCCAGCGTGTGATGTTGCGCGGTGACGTCGTGACCGGCGGCGCGCGCGGCGCGGACACACCAGGAGCCCAACAGGCCGCTCCCGCCCGTGATGAGCCAACGCTGCCCGCTGCTCACGGCGCCGTGCTCACGCGGTAGATGGGATACACGCCCAGGCGCACGTCCCACGACGGGTGCCGCTGGTAGAAGAAGCGCAGCCTCGCCGCGGGGTCCTTGGCGAACTCTGGCTCCGTTTCCAGCTTCCGCTCGAACTCCGCCTTGAGCTTGGGATCCCTGGCCAGCATCTCACGCGCCACGTCCTCGGCGACGTACGCCTCCATGTACTCCTTCTGCTCCATGCAGCCGTTGAAGAAGCCCCACGAGAAGAACGAGTCCGGCGCGCCGGGCTCCATCAGGTGCACCAGCAACGCACCGCCGCGCTGACCGGTGGGCACGTAGAGGGACCCGGCGGGTATCTCGCGCTTCTCCGACGACCACGCGCCCCTGGCCTGCACCGTCATCCGTCCCTCATACGGCTGTGTCCCGAACTTCTGCTCTGCGACGCGGAACACCTCCACGTCGACGACACGCGGGTTCTTCACGACGTCGAACTTGAAACCGTGCAGCCGAAGCTTCTCACCCATCCATGCGGCATGGCCCGGCGGCACCACGTAGCCACTCGGCGCCTGCACCGTCAGGGCGGGCTCCACCTCCGGCCAGTACGGCACGTTCCACACTTCGGGCTTCGTCTCGTCGTAGGTGATGCGCATGGCGCCGGAGATGGCGGACGGCTCGCGCACGTACTTGTAGCCCTGGAACGGGAACGTCTGCTGCTTGGCGGTGTTCTTGAAGGCGAGCGGCACCGCGGTGCCGGGCAGCTTCAGGTCCGCGGTGTCGACGGAAAGCGCGGTCTTCTGCCAGCTCGCCGCGCCGTCCACCGCCAGCTCCAGGAAAGAGAGCACGGTGTCATACGTGGCGCGCACGCGCGCGGCGTAGTCCTTCCAGGAATGCGTCTCGACGAGGACGGCAAAGCGGTTGCGCATGGCCCAGTACACCGTCTGGAAACGCGGCGGGGGAACGCCCACGGCAAATCCGCTCGTCGGGTCGTCGTCCTTTTCGAAGGCGGGATAGAAATCCAGTGGCAGGTGCTTGCGCGCGGTGAGCTTCTTGAGCACGGCGTTGCTGATCTCGTCGCCCAGCTTGCGCAGCGGCTCCGGACCAGTGAGGCGCGGCGCGAGCATCACCGCCACGTCGTGCTGGAACTTGGCGCCGTCGGTGACGTGCAGGTCCAGGTACAGGATGGGATCCCACGCCTCCAGCAGGCGCAGCATGGCCGCCATCTCGGGCGCCTCGGCCTTGGCGTAATCGCGGTTCAGGTTGAGGTTGTGCGACGTGGTCCGCCAGCCCATCTCCGCCGGGCCCACCTGGTTGGGCCGGTTGTGCGCGCCAAAACGCTCATGCCCGTCGACGTTGAACACCGGCACGAACACCAGCGTGGCCTTCTGCAGCACGCCCGGCGCGGCCTTCCCGGCGAGCACGTCGCGCATCAGCATGAAGCCTGCGTCCTTCCCGTCGATCTCGCCGGCGTGGATGCCACCCTGGAACAGGATCACCGGTCGACCCTTCCTGCGGTTGGCCGCGGCATCCAGCGTTCCGTCGCCACTGGCCACCAGCGCCACCATGGGACGACCCTCCGGGGTGGTGCCAAACGTGATGCACCGCACCGACGACGGGTGCGCCTTCTGGAACGCGTGGCAGAGCTGCACGGTCTCGTCGTAGCGGCCGGTGCGGAGGAACCCGGTCTGCTCGGCGGTGGTGGTGAGCGCGGGTTGGAGGACGGCCGCGGCAAGCGGCAGGAGCGTGAGCAGGCTGAGCGCAGGCATGGCGCCGACCTACGACGTCACCGGGGTGTCCGGCAACCGCGTTGCGGGGTGGGGGTGCCTGGTGCGGGGTGGTGCGGTATGTCCGTGGCCTCCAGCTTGAAGGACGGAGCCTGCGCCGCCGGCGCGGCCCAAGGAAGTGGCGAGATGAGGCTGATCAAGGTGGCGCTGGGTCACGTGAATCCCACCGTCGGAGCGGTGCGCTCCAACGTGGACCGGTGCCTGCGGCTGGCACACGAGATGGTCGACGCCAACGTCACGGTGGGCTGCTTCCCCGAGCAGGTAGTGGGCGGCTACGCGGCCGAGGACCTCAGTCAGTGGCGCGGGTTCGTGACGTCGCAGTGGCGGGAGCTGAGGCGTTTTGCGGAGGGCACGCGCAACGCGGGCACGGTGTTCGTGCTGGGGCTCACCGTCGAGAAGCACGGGCATCTCTACAACTGCGCCGCCGTGGTCCACCGCGGTCGCGTGCTGGGCCTGGTGCCCAAGGAGAAGCTGCCCACCTACAACGTGTTCTACGAGCAGCGGATCTTCTCGGGTGGGCGGCCCGGTCACGTCGAGGAAGTGCACGGCGTCCCGCTGGGTGACCTGGTGTTCACGTTTGATTTCGGCAACCTCGCCGTCGAGGTCTGCGAGGACGTGTGGACACCGGATGGCCCCATGCGTCGACGTTGCTACGCCGGCGCCGAGCTGGTGGTGAACCTCTCCGCCTCGCCGTACCGCATGGGCGTGATGGGAACGCGTCGTGAGATGCTGGCCACGCGCTCCGCGGACAACCAGTGCACGCTGGCCTACGTGAACTGCGTGGGCTCCAATGACGGCCTCATCTTCGACGGAGGCGGCTTCATCCACCAGAACGGGCGGCCGGTACTGGACGCGCCGCGCTTCAAGGAGACCTGGGCTTCGGCCGTCGTCGACCTGGACCGCACCAGCCGGCTGCGCACCGAGAACACCACGTGGCGCAACGACTGCCTGAACGCGCGCGAGAACGGCCCCATCCCCACGGTCCTCACCGCCGAGGGCGCCACCGCGGACCGGACCCAACTGCCGTACCCGTTCCCCGCCCACAAGAGCTTCTTCCTCCCCTCCATGACGACGCCACGCAGCGCGCGCGAAGAGTTCTGCGAGGACCTGCTGGACGCGCTGGCGCTGGGCGTGGGCGACTACCTGGAGAAGACGCGCGCGTTCAAAGGCCTGGGCATTGCGCTCAGCGGCGGTCGTGACTCACTGCTGACGCTGCTGGTGGCCTGGCGTTACCTGCAGAAGCGTTTTGCCGACGTGGATGCGGCGGAGCGTCGCAAGCGCACCGGGGAGATGCTGCAGGCGTTCTACATGCCCACGCGTTTCTCGTCGGACCACACGCAGCGGAGCGCGCAGCGCATCTGCGAGGAGCTGGGTGTCCCCCTCAAGATCGTGCCCATCGAGGATGCGTTCAACCGCGAGGCCGAGGCGGCGAGGACGATGGTGGGCGGTGAGCTGACGCCGGTGACCATGCAGAACGTGCAGGCCCGCCTGCGTGGCCAGCGGATGTGGAACTGGGCCAACACCACGAACATGTTGTTCCTGCAGACGGGGAACATGAGTGAGAAGGCCATGGGCTACACCACCATTGGCGGCGACCTGGAAGGCGCGCTGGCGGTGCTGGCCAACGTTCCCAAGACGGTGGTGATCTTCCTGCTGGAGTATCTCCTCGAGCAGCACGACTTCGAGGGCATTCGCATGACGCTGTCCGCTCCCGCGGGACCCGAGCTGGCCGCCAACCAGAAGGGCGAGGACGAGCTGATGCCGTTCCGCGTGCTGGACTGCTGCTTCCACCTCTACGCCGCGGAGAAGCTCTCTCCCGACGAGATGGTCTACGCGCTGCGCAGCATGTTCCCGGACATCGACGAGGCGCAGCTCAAGCAGTGGGTGGAGAAGTTCACCCGCATGTTCACGCAGTCCATCTACAAGTGGGTGCAGGCGCCGCTCTCACTGCACGTGGGCAACCTGGACCTGGAGAGGGAACGCGCGCTGCAACTCCCCGTCGTGGAGAGCCTGGAGTGGACGAAGTAGGAGGGCTCAGCCCGCGCGTTCCACGTCGCTGTTGCGGGCGCGTGTGAGGTACGCGTGGATGCGGGCGCGGTCGCGCGGGAGGATGTCCAGGAATTCCACGCCCACGCCGCTCAGTTCGTCGTCACGATGGATCACGCGCCCCATGACGGTGAATCCCGTCTCACCCGGCACGTTGATGCGCAAGGTGACCAGGGAGCGCTCCGTGAGCTGCTCATCCACGCGCAGGAAGATTCCGTCGGTGCCAATGTTCTCCGTGGCCACCAGGCGGGGCGTGCGCTGACGACAGAGCGCCACGGTTCCACGGAAAGGCGCGCGCTCGGACTTGCGCTGGTGGTGGGCAACGGACATGGGTTCCTCCACGGGCATTTTCGTGCGGTGATGACGAACGGCTTCATCACGTTCCATGCCAATGGACACCGCGGCGCGTGAAAGTCGAAACCCGGGCGGAAAACACCGGCGGATCAACAGGTTGCCGAGCGTGACGGCCGGTGGGGGCGGACCGTTCGGTCCTCGGAAAGTTGAGGAGGCGTCAGCGGACGCACGACCTCACCGCATGACAACTGAGGCGCGGACGTCGCAGCTGAACGTCAGCCCAGGAGCAGCGGCAGGTACAGGTAGGCGTAGAGCGTGATGACGGCGGCGGCCACCAGGTCCAACACGAAACCCGCGCGCATCATCACGGGGAGACGCACGTAGCCGCTCCCAAACACAATGGCGTTGGGCGGTGTGCCGGCCGGCAACGCAAAGTCGCACGACGAGCCGATGGTGGCCGCGGCCAGCAACAGCAGGTTTCGCGGCATGACGTTGATGAGGACGTTGATCGTCGCCGTGTTCGACGCCACCGCGGACAGGAACACGCTGGAGAAGCTGGCGAGCGCAAGCTGCGCAATCAGGGGCATGTCGACGATGGACTTGAGATGCGCGGCCATCCAGCTGGAGAGCCCGCTGCCCTCCATGCCCGCCGCCATGGCAAAGCTGCCGCCCAGCAGGAGCAACGTGCTCCACGGGACGCGCTTGAGTCCCTGCGTGTCGAGCGTTCTCGTCGCCAGGCAGAGCAGGCCCGCGCCCATGGCCACCACCGCCTCGTAGTGCTTGCCCTGGAATTTCAGCGTGGGCCACATGGACTTGAGCAGCGGTGTGACGACGCCCCGGATGGGGTCGGCGAAGATCCAGAGGAAGGCGGCGAGCAGGAAGATCGTCGCCACGGTGCGCTCTCCCGACGTCATGGCGCCCATCTTGCGCAGCTCGGCGTCAATGATCTCGCCCGCCTGCACGTCGGGGAGCTGGTCCTTGCGACCCACGCGCCACAACGCCGCCCAGGCAAGCGGGATGAACAGCACCACGAACGGCGTGCCAATGGCCACGTACTCGAGGAAGCCGATGTCGCGCTTGAGCACGTCGGCGACGAAGCCACAGAAGATGGAGTTGGTCCCCGTGCCGATCTTGGTGCCAATGCCGCCGACGTTGGCGCCGTACGCCACGGCAAGCATCACCGAGCAGCCAAACCAGTCCAGACGCGCTCGTCCCGTCGTCACGGCAAGCTGGGCCAGGAGCGCCATGCCAATGGGCATCATCATGACCGCGGTGGCGGTGTTGGAGATCCACATGGAGATGGCCGCGGTGGCGACGAGGATTCCCAGGAGGAGCTGCTTGGGCCGGGTGCCAATCACGCGCATGATGTGCAACGCCACCCGACGGTGCAGGTTGGTCTGCTCCATGGCTGCGCCCAGCGCCATGCCGCCCATGAACAGGAAGATGTACGGGTCCACGAACGGCTCCGCGGCCGCCATCACGTCGCCACCAAAGCCCTTGCCGAACACCCCGAGCAACGGAAACGCGACGAGCGGGAGACACGCGGTGAGAGCAATGGGCACCGCTTCCGTCAGCCACCACACGGCCATCCACGCCGCCACCGCCGCCGCGTACGCGGGCCGACGACCAAATCCTTCCAACTGGTGCAATCCCGACGGGATGAACGCCACCCCCAGGAACACCAGGACGCCCGCAACCCGACCCACCCGCTGCCACATGAAATGGGACGCTACCGGCTGGGGATGGCGCACTCCAAATGCGCAGCCAACGCAGCACGCTTGAACGCCGCTCCACGACGAGGGAACGTGCGCGCGTGCGGGGGGAATCCTCGGATGGCGCGAATTCGGCGCACCCGTTCGCCGTCCAACGCGGCGCTTGCGGGAAAAGGAGTTGGAGACATGGATTGTCGTCGTGGAGCGGCGGGCCTGGTGATGGCCCTCCTGGTGGCTGGTGGTGGATGCGCAGCCCTGGCCAAGCGCGGGGGCAAGGACGCGCCGGTGCTCATCAAAGATCCCTCCTGGATTGGTGGCGACTGCCAGGCGGAGATGCGCAGCAAGAACGTGGAAGGACTCTGCGCCGTGGTGACGTTGGCCAAGGCCACGCGTCCCCAGGCCCCCGGTGAGGTGGCGCGGCATGCCGTGGATCAGGCCAAGTCGCAACTGGCGGAGAAGGTGAAGAACGTCCTCGTCGACGCCATCAACAAGTGCGCGACCAACTGCGGCAACCTCTCCGGCGGCCCGCCCAAGCCCGATCTGGCCGCGCGCCTCAGTGCGTTTGCGGTGAACGGCGCCCGCGTCATGGACCTCTGGCTGGCCAAGGATGACAACCTGTACGCGCTGGTTGCCGTCGACGTGGGATCCATTGTCTCGGGAATCCAGCAGGACCCGGACCTGGACCAGGCGGCCAAGGACGCGCTGGCCAGCAGGGCGCGGGATGCGTTGAAGCGCTGAGGCGGGACGCCGCGGCTTGTGCCATGGTGCCCGCCGTCATGCGCAACGCCTGCATCTCCTTCCTCCTCCTCTCGCTCGCCTGTTCACCCACGCCGCAAAGCAACGACGCGGACGCCGGCACCAACGAACCTCCCGACGCGGGTGGCAACACCGGGCCGCTCGTCGTCACCATGGCCACGTGGAACACGCACCTGTTCTGGGACAAGACCTGCAACAGCGGGAACTGTGATCCCGACGACTTCGAGCAGGTCCTCAGCTCGAGTGAGTTCGAGGCCAAGGCCGACGAGGTTGCCGACGGAATTCGTGGTCTCGAGGCGGACGTCGTCACGCTGCAGGAGATTGAGTCCCAGGAGTGCCTGGATGCGCTCAAGACGCGCCTGCCCGAGTACACCGTGGCGGTGCTGGGGGAGCTGGGAACGGACGCTTCCGTCGACACCGCGGTGATGGCCAAGGGAACGCTGATGGCCACGCATTCCCACAAGGACCAGACGCTCTACCGCGAGGATGGCAGCTCCACGCGGTTCTCGCGCGAGTTCCTCGAGGTCCACGTCGGCCTGGAGGGGCACCGCGTGATCGTCTTCTCGGCGCACTTCCGTTCCAAGGCGAATGATGATCCCGGTCGGCGACTCGCCGAGGCGAAGGCGGCGAAGCAGATCATGACGGCGGTGGCCAACACGTATCCCGACGCCACCGTGCTGATGGGTGGCGACCTCAATGACGTCCCGGGTTCCCCACCCATTGATGCGCTGGAGGAAGGCGACGCCCTGCTGCGCGTGGCCAGCGAGCTCCCTGGCGACGACGACGCTACCTACACGTTCCAGGGCACCCCCGAGGCGATCGACCACATCTTCGCGGTGACGTCGAGCAGAGGGCAGTACGTGTCAGGGACGGTGGAGGTGATGAAGGAAGGCACGGTCCGTCGGTGGGCCGGCTCCGACCACGCCGCGGTGCGCGCGCAATTCAGCCTCACGCCCCAGTGAGTTGACGCCGCCGGCCGCGCGGAGTCTGTTCCCGGCCCCATCCCCGGCGGAGATTCACCCCGTGTCCACGCGTCTGTTCCCCCTCCTGGCCACCGCGCTCGCCGCGACGCTGGCCGCTGTCATCGACGTCAACACCGCCAATGCCCAGGAGGCTGAGCAGACCCCGCCCCCGGCGGACACCACGCTGCCCCCCGCCGCCGCGCCCGCCCCGGAGGAGCCTCCGCCCGCCGCGCTGCCCGTCGCCACCACGCCGCAGGATCCCAACGCGCCCGTCGTCACGCCGGTGCCGGAAGCGGCGCCCGCGCCCCAGCCCACGCCCGAGGCCGCGCCCGCGCCCCAGGCCGCTCCGCCGCCCGCCGAGGAGGCCGCGCCGGTTCAGACCGACGAGTGCCGCGAGCGGGGCTCCGGTCGCCAAGGCCTTCTCAACGTGGGTCTTCCGTCGTGGGCGGGGGGAGCGATCGTGGGGGCCACGGTGGGCGCCATTGGCTTGAGCGCCGCCGCGCTCGTCGTGGTGGGCGTCTACAACCTGCTCCTTGTTCGCAACGTTGCGCCCGCGCTCCCGGACCAGGCGCCCAGTCCCTGGCTGCTGATCCTGTTGGCCCTGCCCGCGGGCGGCATCGTCGGCGGGCTGGCGGGTGGCGTGGCGGGTCCGTTCCTCCCCGGACTGGGCATGGCCAAGCCGTGCTTCAACAAGAGCACCGATCCCACGCTGCGCCAGAGCGGAACCACCTGACTCGGCGCCGGCGCATGTGGGCGTGATGGCCACACGAGCCGCGATGAAAAAGAGAGAAGTGGACGCGGGGCCGGACCGGCTACAATGTGCACCCGGTTCTCCCACCCTCGTGTCGGCTGATGAACACCCTTGTGCAACGTCGGAAGCCGCTGACCGCTGCCGCCGCCCTGGCGGGTCTGCTCGCCCTGGCATTGCTGATGCGCGAGGACTCCGCGCACGCCAACGCCGTCGTGGTGGAAACGCAGAAGCCGCCTGCCACGCGCGCCGCCGCGCCCACCGCGGAGGAGCTCGGTGTTGCGTGGGCTCCGGATCCCGCGCTCACCCGTCCGGGGACGCGCACGCAGGGACAGCGTCGTCGTCGTGATCTGACCGCACGCGCCGCCAAGGGCCTGCCCGCGTATCCCAAGGTGGTGGAGGCCGTGGGGCATGGTGGCGCGGTGGCCACGGGACATCCCCTCGCCACGCGTGCCGCGCTGAGCGCGCTGGCCGCGGGTGGCAACGCCATGGACGCCGCGGTGGCTGCCGCGCTGACCATTGGTGTCGTCGAGCCGTATCACGCGGGGCTGGGCGGCGGCGGGTTTGCCGTGGTGCATCACGCCGGCAGCCTGGGCGCGGAGGTCCTGGATTTCCGTGAGCGCGCGCCGCTGCTCACGCCCGACAACGCCGCCGCGGTGCTGAAGCTCCGTCGGGGATGCACCGCCGTGGCCATTCCCGGTGCGCCGGCGGGATTGTGGGCGTTGCACCAGGCCGGCGGCGTGCTCGCCTGGGAGACGTTGTTCAACGACGCCATTGCCGCCGCGCAGAACGGTGTCGTCGTGGGTGGCCTGCTGGCCGCGCGCATCCGGGAGCGGGAACCCGCGCTGAACGAGGATCCCGACGCCCGCAAGATCTACCTGCGTGACGGCGCCGGGCCACTCCGCAAGGGAGACATCCTCTACCAACCCGACCTGGCCATGAGCATGCGCCTGCTTGCCAAGGACGGGCCGCAGGCCTTCTACGGTGGGCCGCTCAGCCAGGCCATCGTCGAGGGATGTCGCGAGCGCGGCGGCCTGATGCGCGACGTGGACTTCCAGCAATACCGCGTGCGCGTCAGCGCGGCGGTGGATGCGCAGTTCGGCAACCAGACCATCCTCACCGTCGGCCCTCCGTCGATTGGTGGCCTGCAGGTCATCCAGCTCTACCGCATGGCGCGGCACCTCCCGCTCGCCACGCCGTACGGTCGCCCTCAGAACATGCACCTCCTGGCGGAAGCCATGCGGCTGTCCTTCAGTGACCGCACGCAGTACGCCAGCGACGGAGAGCGCGCGGACGTGCCTTTTGATGTCTTCACCGCGGAGCCCAGCATCCTGGCGCACGCCAGCCGCATCTCCACGGCGCGTCGCATTCCGTTGCCGGAACTGCGCCAGGCGGAGCCGCAGGATGGCGGCACCACGCACATCAGCGTCGTCGACGCCATGGGCAACGCGGTCTCGCTCACCATGACCATCAACTTCCGCTTTGGTGCGGCGGTGGTGGGTCAGGGCACCGGCATCCTGCTCAATGACACCATGGATGACTTCAGCGCCCCGCCCGGTCAGTCCAACGCGTACTTCCTCAGCGACGGACCGCTGAACACGCCGTTCCCCGGCGCGCCGCCGCTCTCGTCCATGAGCCCCACGATTGTCCTCGAGGATGGACGTCCCGCGCTGGTGCTGGGCGGCGTGGGCGGACCCATGATTCCCACCAGCGTCTCGCAGGTCCTCATCAACCGCTTCAAGCACAAGATGTCGCTGCGCTCCGCCGTGGGCGTGCCGCGCATCCACCACCAGCTCCTGCCGGACCGCGTGGCCTATGAAGGCGTGCACATGCTGGACAGCGCGCGGCAATTCCTGGAGCAACGCGGCCACACGCTGCACAGCGTGCGGAACATCGGCACCATCTACGCCGTGGAGGTCCAGGCGGACGGAACCCGCGTGGCCGTGGCCGACGTGCGCAGCCATGGCGCGGCGGCGGTGGAGTCGGCGGTGGACGTGCCCCGGGCCAACGTGGCATCCCCCGCCCAGGAGGCGGACGGCGACGAAGACGACAACTGAGCCACGTCACCGCCCGCGCGTACAATCATGCAGCAACCGCACATCTACCCGGTGAACATCTTCTACGAGGACACCGACTTCTCCGGCGTCGTCTACTACGCCAACTACCTGCGCTACTTTGAGCGTGCGCGCTCGGACTTCTTCGGTCTCGACGAGCTGCTCGAGATGTACAAGCAGACCGGCGTGGGCTTTGCGGTGTACCGCGCGGACATCCACTACCGGGAAGGCGCGAAGTTCGGCGACCGCCTGGAGATCCGCACGCTGGTGAAGAAGGAGAGCGACTACCGCATCCAGTGCGACCAGAGCGTGTGGCGCGGTGGCGCCACGCAGCCCCTGGTGAAGGCCATCATCCAGATGGTGTGCCTGGACCGTGATCAGAAGCTGGTGCAGCTGCCACAGCGCGTGCTGGACATCCTGGCCCGCAACGACGCGCTGTGAAGCCTCAGGGTCTGTCGTCGTCAACCGAAGCGAGCCGTGCCCGTGCCCGGATTGTGGGACCCGTCGACTGGCATGGTTTCCCGCCCGACAACACCTCTGAGGGGCGGAACTCCACAAGCCGGGCAGGGGCACGGGCAGGGCTGCTGGAACGTGTGACAGACCGGGACCTTCAGCTCTCGGTTTCTTCCAGCAGGTGCCGCGGCTCCTCCACCAGGTCCTTCACGTGACCGGGGTGCATGAACGCAAACGCGGTGAGCTGGCGCTGCTCCGACTCGGCCTCGGGCGTGGCCGTTCCGTCCTCCGATGCGCGGAGGCGGTGCTGCCGGGGAGCCTGTGGGGGGCGTCGGGTTGTCCTCGGAGCCGTCATGTCTTCTCCGCTTCGAGGGCACAAAAAAAGCACGGGCGACACGCAGGGGACCGGGGGGGGAAGTCCGCCTGCGCGTCGCCCCGTGCGAGCCGGGATATAGCAGTCCGCGTGCCAGCGCCAACCACTGCCGGTGGATTTCGTAACCCATTGAAATCATTGAACATGAATCCGCGCGTGAACGTCAGGCGCCAGGGGGTCGGGGGGCCGGCGCCCGATTACTTTCCCCAGGTCCGTGCTGTTTCCCGGCGCACACCTGGCAGTTGGGCAATTCGGGCGAACGTTTGTGCGGCATGGCGTCAGTGCCCTATTTTGAGTGCTGCACCTTGCCTCGTTTCCCTGCTGTGTGGGGCATCCTGACCCTGGATGCGGCGGGGTGACGTTGGCGGAGGCGTGGACGTCGGGAGGTGTTGCGCGGTCGTGTGGCGGAACCACGGTATGGTGCACGCATGGTGACGCTGGCCTTGGATGCCATGGGCGGGGACCACGCGCCGACGGAGACGTTGGCCGGAGCGGCGGACCTTTCGCTGGACAAGAACGCGCCGCAGATCATCCTCGTGGGCGACGAGCGACGCATCAACGAGACGCTGGCCGGCCTCCGCCACAACCCGGAGCGGCTCCGCGTGGAGCACACGCCCGACGTCATTGCCATGGACGCGGAGCCGCGCACGGCGCTGGACACGTTCCCCAACGCTTCCGTGGCGGTGGCGGCGCGGCTGGTGGCGGAGGGGCGCGCGCAGGCCATGGTGAGCGCGGGCAACACCGGCGCAGTGATCCTGGCGTGCTCCCGTCATTGGAAGCGCCTGGAGGGCGTGCGTCGCTGCGCGCTGGCCGCCGTGCTGCCCACCGAGCGTCGACGTGGCCTCAAGGATGACCCGTTCTCGCTGATGCTCGACGTGGGCGCCACGTTGGAGGCCAGCCCGCAGGACCTGGTGGCGTTCGCCGTCATGGGCTCCGCCTACGCCGCGCGCATCAGCAAGAACGCCTCTCCCCGCGTGGCGCTCCTCTCCAACGGCACCGAGCCCAAGAAGGGCCGTCCGGAGATCGTGGCGGCGCACAAGATTCTGCTGGAGCACCCCGCGCTGCAGTTCATTGGCAACGTGGAGGGCGTGGACCTTCCGCGCGGCACCGCCGACGTGGTGGTCACCGACGGATTCACCGGAAACGTCGTGCTCAAGATGCTGGAAGGCATCAGTGAGACGGTGATGGAGCTGGGCCGCTACGCGTACCGGGAGAGCATGCTGTGGCGCGTGGGCCTGTTGTTCCTCGCCGGGGGCATCCGCCAGCTGCGTCAGATCACCGACTGGCAGGAGTACGGTGGCGCGCCCATCCTCGGGTTCGAGTCGTTGTGCATCAAGGCGCACGGCCGCAGCGGTCGCCGGGCCATTGCCAACGCGCTGCGCGTGGCGAACAAGGCGGTGCGCACGGACCTGGTGGGGACCATGAAGGAAGGGCTGGCCAAGGCGCGGGCGCTGCAGGAGCAGGGTGATGCCGCCGCGTCGTCGACGGACCCGGTACTGGAGGGCACCCGGTGACGGAGCTGGGCCGCCCGCTGGTCTACCGCTGGGACCTGGACAAGACGTACCTGCGCACGGAGTTCGACCGTCTCGGCGACCTGTGGCGCACCGTGCGCCAGACCGCCGAGGAGAAGCAGTCCGTGCCGGGCGCTGCGGCGCTGTTGCGTGCGCTGGGTGGTCATGAGCGCACCGCGCGCGTGGACTTCATCAGCGGGTCCCCCACGCAGATGCGCAAGGTTCTCGAGGAGAAGCTGCGGCTGGATGGCGTGCGCGTCGACGGATTCACGCTCAAGCCCAACCTGCAGAACCTCCTGCGCGGCCGCTTCCGGGCCCTGCGGGAGCAGGTTGGCTACAAGCTGCCCGCGTTGCTCCAGGCGCGCCTGGCCTCTCCCCCTGACGCCGACGAGGTCTGCTTTGGCGACGACGCGGAAGCCGACGCGTTCATCTACCGCCTCTACGCCGACGTGGTGGCCGGTCGCGTCGACGGGGACCAGCTCACGGAGGTGATGACCGCCGCGGGCGCCTACGCCTCCGACGTCAAACGCACCGTGGCCCTGCTCCCGCAACTCCCCACGCCGCGCGACAGTGTGCGGAGGATCTTCATCAACCTGGATCGTCGCAGCCCCACGGCGGGATTCGACGTGTACGGGCCGCGCGTGGTCCCGGTGCACAACTACTTCCAGGCGGCGCTGGTGTTGTTCGAGGACGGGGTGCTGGCGGCGCGGGACCTGGTGCGCGTGGGCCTGGAGATGGTCCGCCACGACGGGTACAGCATCAGTCGGCTGGTCAACAGCATGGAGGACCTGCTGCGTCGCGGCCGGATGACGACGAAGGCGCAGGAGCGCTTCAACGCCCAGGCCCACGACGTGCGCGGTGACCTTCCCGACGCGGACGCGGTGCTGCGCGAGTTCCACCGTCGGGTGGTCGAAGTGGCGGAGCGGCCACGCGGCGTTGCGCGACCGGATGAGCCCGTGGACTTCCTGGCCATCCTGCAAGCCACCCCGCTGCGACGACACCGCAAGAAGGTGAAGGCCGGGCCGCTGGACTGATGCGCCCTCGCGCGCGGTGCTACAAGGGATGGCCATGCGCGCACGGCATTGGTCCTTCCCCGTCCTCCTCAGCCTGCTGGCCACGGCCTGTCCGTTCCCCACCGACGACGACCCCGGCGTGGAGGAGTCGTCCTCGACGAGCGGCGGACCGGGATCGTCGACGTCGGAGGGAAACAGCACGTCGTCGGGGACGTCTTCCTCGTCGAACGGGGGTGGCAGCAGCAGCACCAGCACGTCCTCGGGGGCGGTGAGCTCGTCGTCGTCATCCGGGGGGCGCGACGGGGGCATTGTGGTGGAGGGCAACGACGCAGGCGTGGTGGAAGGGCCCATTGACGCCGGCGCGGGCGTGCCCAACCAGGGCTGGATTGGCGGAGCGTGCCAGAGCACGGCGGATTGCACCTACGCGGATTCCCGCTGTCTCACCGAGGCGGAGGGGTTCCCCGGCGGTACATGCTCGCAGTCGTGTGACCTGTATTGCCCCGACCTCGACGGGCCCAACTCGGTGACGTTCTGCGTCGACGCGCCGAGTGGCGTGAGCGCCAGCGCGGGCATCTGCGTTTCCCGGTGTGACTACGGGCTGTACCCGGGCACGGGGTGTCGTGAGGGGTACGGGTGCCAGGAGCTGTCGCGGCACAACCAGCCGGAGACGGTGCGCTACGCCTGTCTCCCCGGCGAGCCGGACCCGCAGGGAACGTGCCTCCAGGAGCTGCTGGCCGCGGGTGTTCCCTTCGAGCCCACCACGCACACGGACACGCATCCCGACGGGCACCCGGAGCTCACCTGTCACATCGAGGATCCGGTGCGTGTGACGGGGCCCATCCGCGGCATCCCGTTCCGCTACACCAGCAATTCCACCGCCACGCCGATGCTGATGAGCTGCGCCTTGGCGTTGGCGCTGGACAAGTTCGCGGCGATTCTCGTCGAGTCGCAGGTGACCGAGGTGGAGCACCTGGGGGTGTACAACTGTCGCGTGATCTCCGGGACGAGCTCGCTCTCCGAGCATGGGCTGGGGACGGCCATTGATCTCGCGGCGTTCAACTTCGTGGACGGTAGTCGCTGGACGGTGAACGACGACTTCGAGGAGGGGACCAATCCGACGACGGCGGCGGGGCAGTGGATGTGGGACCTGGTGAACCAGCTCTATGACGAGCGCGTGTTCCACATCATCCTGACGCCCAACTACAACGCCGCGCACCGCAACCACTTCCACGTGGATCTGACAGAGGGGGCGCACTTCCTCCGCTACCAGCCCGGCCAGCTCCGCATCCGCGACGAGGACGACCACGGTCCGCTGCGCATCCTCGCGCCGAACCTGTCGGGCGACTGAGCGGCCATCCGTCGTCGGGGTGCCCGCGGTCCGCACCGCTGGTTTCATTCGGGGTCGGGCTTGCCGCGCTGGTCCGAGGGAAAGCGGCACTTCATGCCGCAGTCCGAGTGTGCCGGCCTCGTTGAACGAGCAGGACCGTTGGCCGGCACGCCCCGAGGTGTCGACCTGGTGCGGGCCATCACCGCTCAAAAGATGAGCGTGCCCGCACCTTTCGGACTGCGGCATGAAGTGCCGCTTTCCCTCGGACCACGGCGGCAACAAACGACCCCGAAGGAATGCAGCAGTGTCACCCCAACGAGAGCGCTTTAGCGCAATCCCCACCACGTCACCGCCGCCAGCATCACCACCGCCGCAATCCACGGAATGAACGACCGGCGCGACTTCTCCGTCGTCACCGCGGGCAGCAGGGCGCGTACGGTGGGCTCCACCGTCGCACCGGGAAGCGCCAGTTCCCGCACCGTGTCATTCGCGAACGCGGCGGCCGCATCCATCGGGCTCACCATCGTGCGCGGTCGCGCATCCTTCGTGGGCACGTCGACAAACCCGCTGGGCTGCGGGGCGCGCACCGTGGTGTCACCCGACGGCAGAGGTACCCGCTCCGTCACCACGTCGGTGGCCAGGGGCGTGCGCACCGTGTTGACGTCGGAGCCCGCGGTCACCACCTGCGTGGGAATCTCCGTGGGCGCGGGCACCCGTTGCGTCGGCTGATCCTCCGGCGCACTGGTCCGCAGCGTCTCCTCCTCGGGTGACGACGTGCGCACCGTGGCCTCACCGCTGGACACCACCCGCCGCGTGGGCTCATCCGTGACCCTTTCCGACGTCACCCCCAACATCACGCGCAGCTTCTGGCGGTCGGGGTGGTTCGTGGGGAAGAGGTCCCCCATGAAGCGCGCGAGCTCCGTCCCGTCGGCGCGGAAGGCTTCCCGCAGCAGCTCCCGCATCTCCGCCGCCGTCTGGAATCGCGCACCTGGGTCCTTCTCCAACGCGCGCAGGCAGATGGACTGCAAGAGCGAAGGCACGGCGGGATTGACCGTGCGCGGCGGGATGGGTTCCTGCGTGCGGATGGCGCGGATGAGCTCCGTGTCCGACTTCCCCACGAACGGCAGCTGTCGCGTCAGCAGCTCATACATGGTGACGCCGAGGGAGAAGATGTCCCCGCGGGGATCCAGCTTCTCTCCGCGCAGCGCCTCCGGCGGCATGAAGCTCAGCTTGCCCTTCACCATGCCGGGCTGCGTGCGACCCTCCAGCGTCGTCGCCTTGGCCACGCCGTAGTCCACCACCTTCACCTCGCCCGCGTACGTGATCACCACGTTCTCGGGGCTGACGTCCCGGTGGATGAGACGGAGCGCGGTCCCGTTGGCGGCGCGCGCTTCGTGCATGTGGTGCAGACCGGCCAACGCCTCCGCCGTGATGTGCGCCACGAGCGCAGGTGGAACGTCGACGCCACGCTTGTCACACGCCGTCTTCACGGCCAGCAGGTCCCGACCATCCAGGAACTCCATGACCAGCGCGTGCTCTCCGTCCTGCTGGCCCACGTCGAGGACGCGCACCAGGTTGGGATGCCTGAGCAGCCGCGCCACGCGTGCTTCATCCTGGAACATCTGCAGGTACATCGTGTCGCGGGAGAGGTGCGGGCGGATGCGCTTGATGACGACGGGCGCGGCCTCCGGTCCGGCCACTGGGCGCGCCAGGTAGACCTCGGCCATGCCCCCACGACCGAGTCGTCCCAGGATGCGGTGGCCCAGGAGGACCTCTCCCGGCGCCAGCTCCGACGTCACGCCCACCATGCGCGCGGAATGCTGGCCCGAAAACAGCACCCGGCGCCACCCCGGTTGCGCGAATCCTCGCGAATGTCCTACGCCCCCGTGCATGCACAGGCTCGCGTCTTGGCTGATGTTCGCGTGTGTCCTTCTCCTGGCCGCTCCCGCCCAGGCCCATCCCGACGTCGACGCTGCGCGCACCGCCTACGGTCGCGGCGAGGTGCAGGCCGCACTGGTGATGCTGGAGCAGGCGGAACGCTCCCCCTCAATCACCGAGGACGACCTGGTGCAGATCCACTGGTACCGCGCGGCCAGCCTGCACGCGTTGGGCCGTCACGACGACGCGGAGAAGTCGCTTGACGCGCTGTTGGAGCTCCGCCCCCTGTTCGAGCCGGACCGGGTGGAGACGGCGCCGCCGTTGCGCGCGTTCTTCGCTCGTCGAGCGGAGGCGTACCAGCGCGCGCACGGCGTGAAGCTGGAGGCGCCCATTCTCGAGGGGACCACGTTGCGAGTGCCCCTGTCCGGGAAGACCGAGCAGGTGCGCACCGTGCAGGTGTTCATCCGCGCCCCCGACGAGAAGACCTATCGGCAGTTCACGCTGGAAGCCTCTGGCCGCGAGGCGCGCGGTGAGGTCGCCGACACCGCGGTGTGGGACGCCGTGGGCGGGGCAGGGCGCGTGGAGGTGGTGCTGGAGGCGCGCAACAAGCGTGGTGTCCCGGTGGCCCGTCTCGGCGACGCGAAGGAGCCGGTCTCGGTGTACGTGGATGCCCGGGCTCGTGCGGAGAAGGCCGCGCGCACCGCCGCCCCGACGACAACCAGCGCATCCTCGTCGGAGGGAGGCCCCGCTCGGGTGCTCTCCACGGCGCTGGCCACGGTGGGCGCGGGGATGACCTTCATTGGTGGAGGTGCATTCCTCATCGCCGGGGCCATGGCGGTGACGGCGTTGGGAGTGTGGACCCAGCAGGGCACCACGCCGTCTTACGGGTCACTGGCCATCCTTGTCGGGTCGGGGGTTGTGGCGGTGGTGTTCACGGCCGTGGGCGTGTTGCTCCTGGGGGCCGCCGGCGCCATCACCGCTGCTGCATTGCTCACTCACCCTTGAGTTCCCGACGGAACGCACGCCGCCAGCTCGGCGTTGCAGCTGCAGTAGCTCTGGTCGAACTCCGCCTGGTTGTAGTCCTCCACCAGCGGCATGCTCTCGATGTTGAACTCCTCTCCGTCGATGGTGACGGTGGCGGACAGCGTGTTCTCGACGCCATTGTAGGAGCCATTGAAGGCGTTGAGGTTCGTGACGTCCATGGTGAAGTGGAAGGTCTTGGGGCCGCGGTGCAGGGTGACGTCGAGGCCACGCGCCGCCACGTTGTGGAAGCCGGCCACCGGCGTGACCACGGTGAAGAGGCCCGGCGTCTCCGTCGACTCGCCCAGGATGGGATGGACCCGTCCCGACAGCGTGCCGCTGCCCATGCGCACGGACACGGTGTCCTCGGCGCCCGGCACGCCCAGGTGCAGCTCCATGCCCTGCATGCGCACGTTCTCGTAGATGATGTCCGCGGCCTCGCGACCCAGCGGACGGGGAAGCTCCGGCGGCGCGGCCACCAGCGTGAGACGACGCGTGGCCGTCACCAGCGCGGTGCCGGAGGCGTACGTGACGTCGTGGTTGCAGTCCTCGTTCAGCGGCTCCGCCAGCGAGTGACGCACCGGGCAGCTCTCCGCCTCCGCCTCCAGCACGAACGGCTCACCCGCATTCAGCGCCATCTCCAGCAGCGTTCCGGGCCCCATCTCCTCGCCAAAGCCGCATTCCTCGTTGGCGTTGATGAGCCGCGTCACCGACGCCATCATCAGCACCACCAGCCGTGCACCGTTCCGGGCGAGCATGGGCTTGATGGAACAGTCCTCGTCGCTCTGCGGCACGCGCATGTTCTCGCGACACATCCACGTGGCGTCGAAGGCTGCCTGGTCGTAGTTGGGCGCGAGGCCGGCCTGGTCGGGGCTGACGGGGATGGGCCACTGCTTGCCGGCCAGCGTGATGTT
Source organism: Myxococcota bacterium (assembly GCA_040752415.1). Classification (GTDB taxonomy): domain Bacteria; phylum Myxococcota; class JACRCW01; order JACRCW01; family JACRCW01; genus JBFMGU01. Next base: position 11,474 of record JBFMGU010000116.1, on the reverse strand, counting down.
GCCAGTGAGCTCATTGGTGACGCCGTCACGGGACCCCACCTGTGCACGCAGCATGGACGTGGGTACCTCCAGCGTGATGTTCCGCGTGCCCATGGCCAGCTTCATCTGCGCGCCGCGCCACATGATGTCACTGAGCTGCACCACCGGCGTGGGAACGGAGCACACGCCCAGCGTGGTGTCCTGCGCCAGGCGCGGCCGCACGGTGCCGGAGATCTCCCCGTTGACGACGGTGAGCTTCACGTTGCCCGCCGCCGGCATCACGGTGAAGTCCTGCAACAGCGCGGTGAGCTGCACCTCCGCGGGGTCGCGGCTCGTCGGGACCACGGGCTGGTTGGGATCTCCGGTGTTGACGCCGCGCACCGTCTTGCGACCCACCACCAGGAACCGGCCCTGCACCGCGGCAGAGGGATTGCCCTGGCAGTCCGGCGCGGAAACCGGCTGGGCCACGGGGATGCTGATCTCGCACGGGCTCCCAATCGTCCACGTGGCGCTGCCTCCGTCCTTCCCCAGCTCCCCCGTGACGACGACGCTGTCCTTCACCGCCGCGCTGGCAAACCCGCACGCCTCGTTCTTCTCGACGAGCTGCACCAGGCTGGCCATGGTCAGCACGCTGAGCCGCGCGGTGCCCTGCGCGATGGTGGGGACGATGTCGCCGCACGTGTGGCTGAGCGGCTGCTGCAGCTCCTGGTTGCAGGAGAAGGACGAGATGAAGTCCGCGGCGTTGTAGGCGGGGTTGAGGCCGCCGTCGTCGTCACCAGCGGGGATCTGCTGCTCCTGCCCGTAGATGGTGATGCTGCCGATCAGCGTGTTCTCCAGGCGGTCCTTGCGACCGTTCTGCGCATCCAGGTTGGACGCCTGCACCGTGATGGGAACGGTCTTGCCGCCCGTGGTGAGGTCCATTTCCACGTCGTGGAGGCGCACGTTGGAGATGGTGGCCACGGGCGTGGGCACGGTGCACAGGCCCATGGTGCTGGCGGCCAGGCGCGGCTGCACCACGGCGGAGACGCGGCCGCTCTTGGCCACCAGCGCCGCCTTGCTATCCAGCATGTGCACGCCAAAGTGCTCCAGCTCCGCGTCCTCGATCACCACGGTGACGGCGTCGGCGCCCTCGGGAATGACGGGCGTCGTCGGGTCGCCGGTGAGGAAGCCCTTCACGATGCGCGTTCCCGTCACGGTCACCTTGCCGCTGGCAATGGAGTGACGTCCGTTGCAGTCCGTCGAGATGATCTGCTTGGCGGGCCCGAGGTCGATGTCACACGCCGTCACGCGCATGGTGGCCGTGCCGTACGTTCCCGGCGCGCCGCTCAGCTCCGCGGAGGCCAGCACGTCGCGGTTGGCGAATCCGCAGCTCTCGTCGCGGTTCACCAGCGAGGTGATCATGGCCACCTGCATCACGCTCAAGCGCGAGACGCCGTTGGCCACCAGGTTGACGGGGTTCTCGCCACACGCGGTGGAGCCCAGGACCACCAGCGCCGCGGACAGACTGCAGAGGGGACTGCGCACCATGCTCGCCTCCGTTGGGGGCCTTCCGGCCCGGCTGCACGCCTGGATTGCAGCGCGCGGGCCAGGTGGAAAACCCAGCAATTCCAACGGCTTGGCGAATCAGAATGTTGTGCCGGACCGGGCCCTGGAGGCCCAAGTTGTGCACGGTGGGCACAACCCGGCTGCGATCATTCACCGGTGTAATTCGGCGTACGCTTTTCGTTGAAGGCCTTCAGGCCCTCGAGGCGGTCTTTGGTGTGGAGCGTGTGCTCGTAGCACTTCCACTCCAGTGCCAGTCCCGCGTCGATGGGCGTGCCGAAGCCCATGTCGACGGCGAACTTGGCCTGCGCCACCGCAATGGGCGCGTTCTTGGCAATCTCCGCCGCAATCTCCCTCGCGGTGGCCATCAGCTTGTCCGGCTCCACCACGCGGTTCACCAGGCCAATCGCGAACGCCTCGTCGGCGGTGATCTGGCGCGCGGTGAAGATGAGCTCCTTGGCGCGGGCCAGCCCCACAATGCGCGGCAGACGCTGCGTGCCACCCGCGCCGGGGATGATGCCGCGCGCCACCTCGGTGAGACCCAGCAGCGCGCCCTTCACCGCCACGCGGATGTCGCAGGAGAGCAGCATCTCCATTCCGCCGCCCAGCGCCACGCCGTTGACGGCGGCAATCACCGGGGCCGGCACGCGTTCCACGTCGGTGATGGCGCCTCGGATGAGCGGGAGGAACGCGCGCGTCTGCTCCTCGGTCATGGTCATGCGCTCACGCAGGTCGGCGCCGGCGCAGAAGGCCTTGTCGCCCGCGCCCGTCAGGATCACCGCGCGCACGTTCTTGCGGCAGCTCAGCTTCTGCAGTTCCGTGCGCAGTGCCTCCAGCAGCGCGCGGTTCAGCGCGTTGCGCGCGTCCGGGCGGTTGAGCGTGAGGGTGACGACGCCATTTTCCTCGTTGACCAGCACCAGGGTGTCCGTCATGGCATTCTCCGCGTGGGTTCTGATGGGGCGCGCAACCTGCTACCGGAGCTGCCTGCATGCAACTGCTTTCACGTCTCACGCTCGTTGCGCTCGTCCTCGTCCCGGTGGTGGCAGCGGGTTGGGGCGGTCGCGGCCACCGGGAGATGGCGCAACGAACCCTGGATGCGCTCTCCGGCGACGCGCGCAAGGTGTTTGACCCGCTGCGCGACCAGATCGTCGACGCCATCATGGCTCCCGACATCAGCTCCAGCGAGGTCCCCGGCGAACGTCCGCGTCACTACCTGGACCTGGAGGCGCTGGGCCTGCCCCTCCCCGACGTCACCCGCGAGCGCGAAGCGCCGGATGTCTCGCGCTCCCGTCGTCAAGCGCTGCTGGCCACGTTGCGTGAGCGCGCTCCGCAGCACCCGCGGGAAGGCACGCTGCCGCTGGCGCTGGACGAGGTGTACGCCGGTCTCGTCGACGCGCTGCGCCGCAATGACCGCGCCACGACGGTGACGCTGACCGCGGATCTCCTCCACTACCTGGCGGACGCGCACCAACCGCTGCACGCCACCGACGCGTATGACGGGCTCTCCTCGGGCGGGAAGGGCGTGCACCACGCGTTCGAGACGGATCTGCTGGACCGGTGCGTGCAGTCACGGCCGGAGCAGGCCACGCGCGCGCCAATCCAAGACGAGACCGCGGCGGAGGTGGCCATGCAGGCACTGTTGGAGAGTCACACGGAAGCGGCCACGGTGCTGGCCACGGACCTGGGGTGTCGTTCCCCGCGGCCGGGTGCGCACGCGGTGTGTCGCGGCCCGGTTCCGACGACACGCGCGCGCGAGAAGCTGAAGTGCATGCCCCTGTCTCGTCTGGCGAGGGAGCGATTGGAGCTGGCGGCGGGGCGTGCGGCGGCGTTGTTGACGCGGGCGGTCGAGCAGTCGCGACGTTGAGCCTGGCGGTTTTCCGCGGATGGCGATCACTGGCGCATGCGGCTAGGGTCGCGCGCGCTTCTTCAGCCCTTCACGGAGGATCTCCATGGGCAACCCGTTTGTTCACATCGAGCTGAGCACCGACGACGTTTCCAAGGCCAAGAAGTTCTACAAGGGACTCTTCCAGTGGAAGGTCTCCGACATGAAGCTGGGTCCGGGAATGACCTATGCCATGATCGACTTTGGCAAGAAGGACATGGGCGGCGGCATGCAGAAGAACATGTCTCCCATGCCCTCCAACTGGCTTCCGTACGTGCAGGTTGACGACGTGAAGAAGACCATTGCCAAGGCCAAGAAGATGGGCGCGCAGATCCTGATCGACTACCAGCCCATCCCGGACATGGGCGCGCTGGGCATCTTCACCGACCCCTCCGGCGCCACGCTGGGCGTCTGGGAGGCCGCCAAGGCCGCGCCCCGCAAGGCCAGCGCGCGCAAGCCCGCCAAGAAGACCGCCAAGAAGTCCCGTCGTTGATTCACGCCGCGCTCCGGGCCGTCGCCCACGTCGGTGATGGCCCGTGAGCGCAACCCCTCCACCACCACCCAACTCCCGCTGACGTCGTCGCAGGACGATGTCACGCAAATCCTGCGCCGGGTTTCCTCGTCGGAAAATTCGTGCCGCGTTCGTGATTGCCCTAGGAGTGGCGTCGAGGAGGCACGGGCATGACCAAGGTTTTGGTGTTGGGCGGCGGTCTGGGCGGCTTGATCTCGGCCACGTCCCTGGCGGAGGTGGGCTTTGACGTGACGTTGGTGGAGGCCTCCGACCGCTACGGCGGCAAGGCAGGCAGCTACTTCATCAACGGCCGCTGGTGGGATCACGGCTGGCACGGATTCCCGGCGTTCTATTTCAACCTGCGCGGCTGGCTGCAAAAGCTGGGCATCACGCTGGTGGACTTCGACGCGTCCGTCTTCGTCGACAAGCTCCCCGCCGGCGGCATGGCCAACGCCAAGAAGCTGTTCCTGCCCAAGAACCCGTTCAATCCGCTGGAGGATCTCAAGATGATCTTCTCCGGCGTGCTGCCGCCGGCGCAGATGCTCCTGTACCTGCGCTTCCTGACGTGGGCCATGGGGCAGGTTCTCAAGAAGAACGCGGAGCTGGACCGCATTGGCCGCACCGCGCTGATGCGTGGGCAGTGGTACATCACGCAGGAGATCCTGGACCTGGACACCGACTCCATGCTGAAGGGCACGGCGGTGGCGTCGTCGGACATGAGCGCCATGACGTGGCAGAACGTGATGCGCAACTGGGGCCGCACGCCATCCCCGTTCATGAGCGTGCTGCCCGGTCCCATGCAGACCACGTTCATTGATCCGCTGGTGGCCTACGCGCAGCAGAAGGGCGTGAAGATGTCCCTCAATGAGCGGGCCACGGCCATCCGCGTGAGCGGCAACCGCATCAGCTCCGTCGACACCGTGGATGCCAACCAGGTCACGCACACGTACACGCCCGACGCGCTGGTCAGCGCCATCCCGCCTGAGCACCTGCGCCCCATGGCAAGCTGGGACCTGATGCAGGCGGACACCATCACCTCGACGCTGTGGCAGCTCCGCACCGTCCCCATGGGCAGCGTGCACCTGGCGCTGAAGACCAAGCGCACCGACATTCCCAAGGACCCCGTGTTCCTGAAGGGCGGGAAGTGGGGACTGTCGTTCGTGGACATGTCGCAGCTGGTGCCCAACCCGCCGCCCACGACGGAGCTCTCCGTGGTGGTGGCCCTTAGCGCCAACCTGCAGAGCCTCTCCGAGGCGGATCAGTTCACTGCGATCATGGATGAGCTGGCGCAGTTCACGGGCATCACCGCGTCGGACGTGCAGGAGTACCACGTGATTCCCAACGTGGTGGCGCCGCTGACCATCAACGACATTGCGTCGTGGCAGTACCGGCCCAAGCCGCGCAGCAAGACGGTGGGGAACCTGTTCTTTGCGTGTGACTGGGCCAAGAGTCCGTATGACCTGATGGGCATGGAGAGCGCCACGTACGCCGCCATGATGGCCGCGCAGGCGCTGGCCGCGGACCACGGCAAGACGCTGCCCACGCCGGTCAAGGCGCCGCAGTACCCGCGCTGGCTGATGTCGCTGGTGGCGACGTTGATGTGGCCGGTGTTGCCGCCAGCGTACCTGTGGGCGCGCATTGTCGAGGGGGCGCACCCGCCCAAGTGAGGGAGAGGGAAGGGCGCCCGGTGAGGTGGTGACCGAGCGCCCGTTCCTACGTCGTCACGGCGTGAGCACGTTGGCCGCGCCCGGCGTCACCGTGGTGGTGAGGCGCCAGTCCGCGGAGGCATCGCCGGAGTCGGTGCCGTTGGGATTGCGGATGACGCTCTTCCCGTCGACGTTCTCATCCGCGGCCGTGGCAGCCGTGCCTTCCACCAGGTTCACCGCGCCCAAGTTCGGGATGGTGCAGGTGAGCGAGCCCTCATAGGACAGCGCATCCACGACGGTCCCACCCGTGGTGTCGATAAGCGCGACGCCGTCGGGAGCACCGTTCTGGATGTTGTCCTGCGCGGCCGCGAAGCGCATCACCACCGCCGCGGCATCCACCGTCACGGTGTTGGTGGCCACCACGAGATACCCGTTGGCGGGGATGGTCCCGCTGAGGGGGAACTCCAGGTACGGAACGCCGCCGTTCCCGTTGCAGAGCACCAGCGTGTACGTGGAGGCGTCCAGCGGCGCGCCGGTCCCGTTGTACAGCTCAATGAACTCGTTCACGTCGCTGTTGAGCTGGTCGTAGTCCACCTCGTTGATCACCAGGCCGCCCAGCGGCGCGGCGCTGACGGTGACGTCGGTGGTGACCGAGGTGCTGTTGGCGGTGGCGGTGATGGTGGCCGCGCCCTCGGTGTTTCCGGCGGTGTACGTGAACGTGGTGCTCAGCTCACCCTCGGGGACGGTGACGCTCGCGCCCACCGAGCCCACGCCGGTCACCGCCAGATCCACGACGGTGCCACCGGTCCGCGCCGGGATGTCCAGCGTGACGGTGAAGTCCTGGGTGGTGTCCACGCGCACGGTGGGGTCCTGCGGCGTGAGGGACACCGGCACGGGCAGCTCCGCGGCGCCAATGACGCGCACCGTGGCCTGCGCTGACGAGGTGTCGTAGCTGGCGGTGATGGTCACCGACGCAGCCTGCGAGACTCCCGTCACCGGGATGAGCGCCGTGCTCTGACCCGCGGCAACCTGCACCGTGGCGGGCACCGTGGCGGCGGCGTCGCTGGACTGCACGTTGATGTCGGTGGCGGAGTCCGCGGGGCGGTTCAGCGTGACGGTGAGCGCGTCGGTGACCGTGGCTCCCTCGTCGACAAACACGAACGCGGGAGTGAGCGAGATGACCTGCAGCGTGGTGCCCAGGTCCTCCGCGCCGCGCGGCTCCACCTTGGAGTTCCCGTTGGCGAAGCGCAGCACGCCCTGCACGTAGGTGAGCTGCTCGTTCACGGCGGGGAAGGGGTCTGCGAGGTACAGGTAGTCATTGACCCGCAGGTTGCCCGTCACGGCGAACTCCTTGGGGTCGAGCGTCTCACCCGCACCGGGCGTGGTGATGATCTCCGTGACGGTGACGTCGTTGACGCGCACCAGCACGGCCTCCAGCGCGCCCGCCAGGGATCCGCCCGTGGCGATGTCCGCGGGGTTGGGCACCAGCTCCGGCGTGGGAAGCGCATTGCCTGAGGACACCACGGTGTACTCCGGGTAGGTGACCTGCTTCTGGCCAAAGAAGTCCGTGGCGGTCCCGGTGGCGACGTTGATGCGGTCACCCACCGCGGGATTCGTGCCGCCGGTGCCCGTGTAGAAGAACACGCCCGAGTAGTTCACGCCCAGCACGGTGTCGTAGTCCGGGTCCCCGTCGATGGTCTGTGCGAAGAAGCCCGTGGGCCCCACGGCAGTGACCAGCATGTTGCTCAGCGCCACCGGGCCGGTCGCGGTGCCCTGCTTCACCTCGTAGACCGTGGCCGGGCAGGCCGCCGTGCCGGGGTTGGAGGCGTCGGGGCACGGGTCGCACACGTTGCCCTTCCCGTCGGTGTCGTTGTCCTCCTGGTTGGGGTTGGAGTCGGAGGGACAGTTGTCGGTCCCGTTGGGCACGCCGTCGCCGTCCTGGTCATTGGGGTCCGGCGGCGTGCAGGTGGTGCTGTTGGGGTCCAGCGGACACACGTCGCACACGTCGCCCGCGCCGTCGCCGTCGTGGTCGGCTTGCGCGGCGTCATCCAGCGGACGGATGGGATTGAAGACGGTGGGACAGTTGTCGTCGCCGTCGAGCACGCCGTCGCCGTCGGCGTCATTGGCGCCCGCCGGGGTGAACGCAAAGCTGTTGCCGTCGGGACGGACGGGCACGCAGCTGGGCTCATCCTGGGGCGTGCTGCAGAAGAACAACGCGTAGTCCGGTGCGCCGCTGGTGATCTGGGAGACCGTCTTGCCCGTCTCACGCTGCGCGCACACCTTCTTCTGCGTCCCGCACACGTCCAGCGTCTCACACCCGGTACCGGTGTCGGGCAGGGCGTTCATGACCTCGGTGTCGCCGGTGAGGGCGTCGCCGCCGCGCAGCACCAGCACCACGTCCGCGGGCTCCGCGGTGATGACCGCGCGCCAGTCCTTGCGGGTGCCGCTTCCGGCGGGATCGTCGCCGCGGAAGACGGTGATGTCGGCCTTCTTGCCGTTGGCCAGGCTGCCAATCTGGTCGCCGGCGCCCAGCAGGCGCGCGCCGCTGATGGTGGCCATGCGCCACAGCTCCTCGTCGGAGAAGGCGCCGCCGTAGTTGTTCTGATTGAGCTGGTCCGCGCAGGCAAGCTCACGCAGCACGTTCATGGAGCCCGAGGGCGTCCAGTCCGTGCCCAGCGCAATCTCCACGCCCAGCGCGCGGGCCAGCGTCACCTGCGCGGTGTGGCCGTAGAGGCTCACGTTGGAGCGCGGGCTCCAGATGAGGCCGGTGCCTTCCGCACCCATGATGGCCAGGTCCACCGCGCGCAGGCCCACGCCGTGGATCAACGCGGTCTTGTCGGTGACCAGGTCCTGGCCGCCGTTGTCCGTCGAGGAGACGCACAGGAACTCGTTGCGCGCAGCGTCGTCGATGCCCTCGCTGACGTGCGGCGTGTAAGCGCTGGCGCCAGCAAAGTCCGCGGGCGTGTCGATGGACGGATAGGCGCAGCCGCTGGTCTCCATGGTCCCGTTGGAGTCGCCCAGCGGGAAGGTCTGGTACTCCACCGCGTCACCGGCCAGCCCCTCGGTGTTGCTCGCGCGGTCCAGGTTGCGCATGAGGCCATTGGCCGCGCCGCTGCCGTTCACCGACGTGGCGCCGCCCAGGACCTGGCGCAGCTCGGCAATCACCGGCGCGTTGGCCTGGTCGCTGGGAGCGTCGATCTCGGTGTGACCGCGCAGACCACGACGCCAGTCATGGCGGTGCTCGTAGCGCTCATCCGCGTCGGTGGCGACGTAGGGCGCGAGCTGGTCATAGGTCAGGTGGTCATGCGCGTTGATGAGGCCGGGGCTGATGACGCCGTGCGCGCAGCTCAGCTTGGTGGCCCCGGAAGCACCGCTGGCGGCGGAGCAGTCGCACGCGGCGCACTGGATGGTGCCGTTGGTGTCGACGAGGACCTGGCCGCCGTGCAGCGCGCCGCCCTCAGTGAGGATGGTGCCTTCAATGAGCAGGTTGCCGTCGCCGGCGGTCACCGTGCAGGTGCCGGTGGCGGGCGGAGTGAGCACGCGGCCGCAGTCGGTGAGCGTGCCGCCCGACGAGGATGAGCTGCCCCCGCCGCTGCTGCTGGACCCGTTCCCCGACGAGGAGGAGCTGGGAGCGCCGCTGGAGCTCGTCGATCCGGGCGTGCCGCTGGAGCTCGTCGATCCGGGCGTGCCGCTGGAGCTCGTCGAGCCCGGCGTGCCGCTGGACGTGGAGGTGCTGGACTCACCGCTGCTGCTGCCACTGGTGCTGTCGCTGCTGCTGCCACTGGCGCCGCTGCTGCTCGAGTTGCTGGACGACTCCGAAATGATTCCGCTGCTGCTGCTGGTGCTGCTGGTCTCGGTGCCCGTCGTGGTGCAGGCGGTGCCCAGCGCGGTACACAACGCCATCCAGGGCAACGCGTTTGCGGCCCATCCCATCCTTCCATGTCTCAACATGCTTACTCCTGGCGAGAAGAACGCTTGGCTTTGCGGCGGGGCTTTTGGGCCGCGCCTTGAGGGTTTACCGGATTGTACGCGGTCTCCGCGCCGTCCGCCCCCGTTTCTTTGACCGCCCGCGTCTTCACCACCAGGGCCCCCACGTCCTTGAGCAGCTCATCCAGCCCCTGGCGGGTGGCCGCGCTGATGACGTGGAGCTTCTTGCGCTTCTTCTTCAGATACGGCGCCAGCACCTTCTCCACGGCCGCCGTCTCCGGCAGGTCCGCCTTGGTGAGCACCACCAGCTCGGGCAGCTTGGCCAGCTCGCCGCCGTAGGACTTCAGCTCGTCGCGGATGACCTCGTAGTCCTGGATGGGGTCACGCCCGTCCCGGGACCCGCCCTCGACGAGATGGAGCAGCACCCGCACGCGTGAGAGGTGCCGCAGGAAGCGGTGCCCCAGCCCGGCGCCCTCGCTGGCCCCCTCGATGAGCCCGGGCATGTCCGCCATCACGAACGTGCGCCCATCCTTGAGCTTCACCACGCCCAGGTTCGGGCTCAGGGTGGTGAAGGGATAGTCCGCAATCTTGGGGCGGGCGGCGCTGACCACGGAGAGCAGGGTGCTCTTCCCGGCATTGGGGAAGCCCACCAGCCCCACGTCGGCCAGCAGCTTGAGCGTGAGCCGCAGTCTCCGCGCCTGTCCCGGACGACCCGGCTTGGCAAAGTCCGGCGCCTGCCGCACCGGCGTGGCGAAGTTGCTGTTGCCCAGGCCGCCACGACCTCCGCGCAGGCGGTACTCCGCACCTTCCGCGACGAGATCGGCGACCACCTCGTCGGAATCCGCGTCGGCCACCACGGTGCCGCGCGGCACGCGGACGACGAGGTCCTTGCCGTCCAGACCGTTCTGCAGCTTGCCGCGCCCGCGCTCCCCGTTCTCCGCGCGCTGGATGGGCGCGTAGTAGAGGTCCATCAGCGTGCCCAGCTGGGTGTCGGCGCGCAGGATGACGTCGCCACCGCGGCCGCCGTCGCCGCCATCGGGGCCGCCCATGGGGACGTACTTCTCCCGTCGGAAGCTGACCGCGCCGTCGCCGCCGTCGCCGGCCTTGGCGTCAATGATGACCTCATCCACGAAGCGCACGACGTGATTCCTTCAGCAGAGAGCCCAAACACATCCGGCCCCGAGGGGAACCGCCAGAAGGGGTCCCGCGGGGCCGGATGGGGTGTTGCGTGGGGTTGGCGGATCAGGCGCTGGCGGGAGCCGCGGCCTTCTCGACCTTGGCCGCCAGACGACGAGCCAGCTCCTCCGGCCCGTACACGCTGACCTGCGTCTTGTCCTTGCCGCGACGCTCGTAGTGCACCTTACCGGTGACGAGCGCGAACAGCGTGAAGTCCCGACCAATGCCGACATTCCGACCCGGGTGGACGCGCGTGCCCTTCTGGCGGACCAGCACTTCGCCCGCGTTCACGTCGCATCCGTCGTGACGCTTGACGCCACGGTACTTCGGGTTGCTGTCGCGCCCGTTCCTGGTGGTTCCTGCACCTTTTTTGTGAGCCATGTTTCTACCCTCTCAGTCCTTTGCGAGGTGGTGACGGGCGGCGTCAGCCGCTGATGCCGTTGATCTCCAGCTCCGTGAAGGGCTGGCGGTGACCGCGGATCTTGTGGAAGCCCTTGCGACGCTTGCGCTTGAAGGCCCACAGCTTGGGGCCCTTGCCGTGGCGGGCAACGGTGGCGGTGACGGAGGCGCCCGCAACCACGGGGGTGCCCACCTTCACGCCGCCCTCGCCGCCAATGAGCAGCACGTCCTTGAAGGTGACCTGCGCGCCGGCCTCGCCCTTCTCACCGGGGCCCTTGGCGTCCAGCAGATCCACGCGGATCCGGTCTCCCTTGGCCACGCGGTACTGTTTCCCGCTGATGTTCACGATGGCGTACACGGATGACTCCAGCATTCCCCGGCTTGGTGTGGCCCCAAGGGCGAAATTGCCCTT
>JBFMGU010000115.1:0-33315 GCA_040752415.1 Myxococcota bacterium | reverse complement strand
GTCAGCCCGGTGCCGCGCCGTCATGACGACGGAAAACGGCACGCGATGCGACCGGACCGACCGATTCAGCGCGCTGGAGAACCGGCCTGCAATGTAGGGGCTGCCCGTTGCCGGTAACGCGTGAACGCTGAAGGTGGCCGGCAATGGTCAGCCCCGGGGCGGCGCTGTCATGACGACGGAAAACGGCACGCGATGTGCCGGAGCAGTTGGCTCCCGTCAGCGGAGAAGTGGCCCGAATCGTCCGGGCTGCCGGAGCGCGTTCTGGGTGAACCGTAAGCTCCGGACGCGTTGGGGGCCGGCTTGGTCGTCGTGGACCGGTTCTCCGTCGTCATGACCGCGCGGCCCGGGGCTGACCCATTGCCGGCCATTGGGCCTTTTTCACGCAGTGCCGGCAACGGGCAGCCCCTACATTGCTGGCCGCTTCCCCGTCGCTTCGACAGCGTGAACGGGGCATGCGTGGACCGGTTTTCCGTCGTCATGACCGCGTGGCCCGGGGCATTGCTGGCCGCTTCCCCGTCGCTTCGACAGCGTGAACGGGGCATGCGTGGACCGGTTTTCCGTCGTCATGACAGCGTGGCCCGGGGCTGACCATTGCCGGCCACCTGCGGAAGTGCTTACGGCTGCGGCCAAGCGTCCTTTCAAGAGAGCCGCACCCATCGGATTTGCGCGATGAGGAAACCATGACGCTGGCTGTCCGTTCGCCGCTCCATCGTTGCGGCGGGATAGGTTGGTTCGTGATGCTGGCCTGAAGCACGCCCGTCCTCCGGGCCCGCACGACGCTGACCCCGGTGCAGAAGGACGTTTACCAGCCCCGGTTGAATCCCTTCAGGGTGCCCTGACTTTCGGGACAGGTCGCCTTCGCCGTCCCCAGGCATGATCCGTTCAACCAACCGCACGTTGTTTCCCCCGCTTGCCAACAGCTGGTTGTTTCAGGCAGCGTGTCCCGCAGAAAATGCGCTGACGAAAGGGACCCGTCAACGCGTGACTGTAACGCGAGGGCCTCGCCATCGAGGATGCGCCACGCGTCCGGGTTGCGGTTGCTGCGAAAGCGGACGAGGGCGCGTGCCGGCCACGCGCGGGGAGTTGTGATGTTGGCCATTCGGATTGTTCCCCTCGTTGCAGGTGCGTTTCTTCTCGCGGGTTGCCCCACCGGCACCAGCGCCGCGGACGCCGGCGACACCTGCGTTGCCGACGAGAGCTGCCCCTTGGGCGTCCGCTGCGGCGGCGACTGCGTCACGGCGCCTCCCCAAGACGATCCTCCGAACAACCTTCCCCCGCCCACCAAGGACTCCGGCCAGCCCGAAGAACCGCACCTCAACGGGCGCATCCTGGACCTCTGTTATTCGCCCTGCCGCGCCGACTTCCAGGACGCCGACGGCGGCCAGGTGCGCTGCTCCTCCGAAGGCCTGATGCTCGGCTGTCCCGCCGGCACCGTCTGCCGCGCGGGCTCCTGTCTGACCACGGAAGTGAGCCGCTCCTGTTACGCGGAGGTTGATTGTCCCGATTTCCAGACGTGCATCGACGGCGAATGCCGCTCGACGTGTGAAAGCAACGACGACTGCGATCCCGCCACCGCGTGCTACCGCCACGTCTGCCGTCCCACCTGCAGCGTCGGCGACACCACGTGTCCCACGGGCACGGCCTGCTCGCTGCGCGACGGCGTGCAGGGCCACTGCATGGCGGTGCAGGCCATGACAGACACGCCCACCCAGGACGCCGACGGCGGGAGCACCGTGGTTGGTGAGGGTCCCAGCGTCGAGGGGCGGGTCGGCCTCGTGGTGGACACGGTGCACCTTGGCCCCACGCACACCAGCGAGAGCCTGCGCCTCTACAACCAGACCGCCGTCGCCACGACGTTCACGCTACGCAAGGTGCAGCACAGCCGGCCCAACGCCAGCGGCAACTGGGTCGTTGTCGCGGGCACGAGCGACACGCCGGCGCTCCCCTGGCTCACGGTTTCCTACCGCACGCCGGCTGGAGGCCTGATCACTGCGGACCCCAACGGCGACGTCCGCGCGTCCCTGGAAGCGGGCGAGACGGGAACCATTGAAATCACCCGGAATGACGCCGTGGAGATGCCGGAACAATGGCGCGGCATGCTCGAGGTCACCGGGCCTGGCAACCACGGTCCGTTGCCGATTGAAATCTTCTACGTCGCCGACGCCAGCGGCCGCTGGATGGGTGACGCGCTGTATTTCGCGTCGTTTTCCGTGGAGGGCATTGACGCGTGGCGCGCCTCCGGTTCCCGGGCCGACGAGGACCGCATCGGCAACGCACTCCTGCGTCGCTGGCGCGACTTTGTCCACTATCACAAGGGCGAGCTGGGCTACGCGCCCATGCCTCGCACCGACCTCGCGGGTCTGCTGCAATCCATCGAGGACGAGACGTGGCGGCAGGGCAGTACGACGTCAATCTGCCCCAAGGACAGCGACAGCAATCCACGCAACGATCCCGTCTGCTACCTGTCGGACAACACGCAGGGTTATTCGCTGCTTTCACCCAACGGCGAGACGTACCCGGTTCCGTGGGGTGCCTCCGCGCTGCCCATCGCGTTGAACTTGCAGAGCAGCGTCGGTGGCGAGCAGGACGGGGAGCTGGTTGGCAAGATCGACAGCGGCGTGGCGCTGCAATACGGCGGTGACCCGGAGATCCGCCTGGCGTTCAAGGATGGTCAGGACCCGCGCACGTGCCCCAACCAGGACAGCATGCCCGACGGCGCGAGCTGCATCGTCGAGTTGAAGTCCCTCAGCAGCACCATCGTCGTCCCCGGCCGCTACCGTGACCACCAGCTCGGGTGCACCGGTCGCGCCACGGGTGGGTTCGTGAAGCGCGCCATCCCGTGGCTCGTGCCGGGGTTCGTCGGGAATGCCTATTACGACGACGACAAGGATGGCTATTTCTATGACACCTGTCGCTCGACGAGCCAGCCGCTCCCCGACCCGGAGCTCAACGGCATCCTGGCGGAGGCCAATCCCATTCCGGATGCGCTTTCGCGGTCGCGTACGCTGGAGCTGATTGACGGCGCGCTCATTGACGGGCGGGACCTGGTCATCTTCTTCCGCGAGAACATGCGCTCCCTGATGGACCCGTCACAGGTTGTCCACAACTACGGCCTGATGAAGCTTCGTCGCGCGGGAGCGCCCACCGGAACCGACGCGTACGTGGCCAACGTCCAGACCGAGGAGGACGCCAACCTGGAGCCGGAAACCGTATACCAATGCACCGACGCCCTCCGGCGCGCCGTTTCCACCAATGCCCAGCCCCTCCCGCTCAACCCCGCGGCGTGGACCGCGCTGGACATCCGTCGCGGCGCGCGGCTGATGATCGCCGGCAAGTCCAGCGAGGCCAGCGGCGTCACCATTCCGCACAGCGAGGTGCACTGGGTCTGCATCAACACCGAGGTCAACGTTGGTCAGGACGTCAGCGGCAGCGCGGTGGAGAAGGGCTATTTTGACGGCGGCCCCGACGGCACCCACGCCTGTTCCGAAGGGGCGCAGGTCCGCTTCTTCCTGCTGCGCCACGAGACGGGGCCCACGGTCAACCGCATCTCGGTGGACCAGCTCCGCACGCATCCCTGCAACGTCACCGGGACCTGTCAGGACACCTATGAATATTGGCGCACCGGCGTGGTGGAAACGGATGCTTTTGGTTCCGGCACGCCGCGCGCGGTGGCGGACTACTTCAAGCCCAATCCGTTCTGGGAGTGTGACGCCCCCGGGCAGGTGCAATGCACCGCGGACACCGTCGACCCGCGCCAGGGCAAGACCTTCTTCGAGGCCGCGGAAAGTGGTGCGCAATTCGCTCCCATTCGCCAGGAAATCACGGAGGCGTTCCGTTACCGCACCGAGTTCACGTCGAACACCGGCATTCCACTCGGCTTCGTGCCGACCATCTGCCTCGAGGGCACAGGGGGCAATCCCTATTGCTACGACCCCAAGCGCATTGAAGGCATTGCGGACCGCGTCGACTGCCTGCTCTCCCTGTTCCACGCGCAACCGGCCGCCTTCCAGCCCACCGGCCCCGACGACGACCTGCGCGCCACGGTGGTCGATTACCTGCGCGAGAACTTCTCGTACCGCACCGAGCACCACCTTGGCGGCAACCCGCACCTCGCGGTGTGCATTCCGGGTTCGTCGCCCGCCTGCCTGGAAGTCCAATACATGGGCTTTGAGCGCCTCTACGGCGAATTGATGAACCTGTTGGGCGACGAGTCGTACACGGCCTCGTTTGCGTCACGTTTTGACCTGGCGCAAATCCACAACCACGCCTTCAACGGGACCGCGTTCGAGGGGACGCTTGGCCTCGAGCTGTCCGGTGGCGTCGGTTACGAGATGTACCTGCTGTACCAGGCCGTCCAATACTACGAGCAGCTCATGGAGCGCTTCGCGCGTCTGACGCGCGCGCTGGGGCGCACCATCCAGGACTTCGAAGGCGTGGATACCGCCGAGCGCAGCTATCTCTCCCAGGAGATGGTGACCGCGTATTTTGACCGGTTGATTCGCGCGTCCACCCAGAAGAGTCGCGCCTTCAGCGAGGTTGCGCGTCGCTACGTGAAGCTGAACCGTCCCGCGTTGGCCCGGCGCGTGATCGAGCGCGGCTACACGGCAACCTACCTGGAATTCATCCTCTTCAACCGGCTCATGGACTCGGTCATCCGGGACGTGGGTCCTTCCGCCCGCGCGCAGATTGAATACACCCAGCAGACATCCGCGCTGCGTTACCGGATGGCGCTGCTGGACATGTACAAGAAGCGCAGTGAAATCACGGATGACGTCACGCTCTTTGGTTTCGAGCCGGATTACATCCCGTTCCCGGTGGTGGGTATGGAGGACGTCAACGGCGTCGAGACGCTGCTGCGGACGGCGCGGAGCCAGATGCTGGTGGCGGCGGAGAAGGAGGAGCTGGCCATCGCGTCCAACGCGGGAGCAGCCCAGGATTTCGCGGCGTTCCAGAACCAGCTCTCCGCCATCAAGTCCACCTACGAGGACCAGTTGGCCGACCTGTGCGGCACCGTGGCAGGGGATGAGGGCGGCATCTATCCGGCCTTGTCGCGCTATGCGCACCTGTTCAAGGACGCGGATGCGTTGGCCGAGGTGGCGGAGAAGAGCCGCAACCTGCTGCTGCAGGACCCATGTGGCCGCTTTGGGACGGGGGAACTGTTTGAAGCGCGGCAGCAGGTCTTCGTGGCCCAGCTCGCGTACTCCAAGGCGCGCCAGAAGTTCGAGAACACCAAGAGCGCCATGGCCAAGGCCAACGAGACGGTGACCGCCAAGTGCAACGTCGACTTTGACGTTCGCCACGACGTCCGGTGGAGGGGCTTGGACGACGACTACACGTCCGCCGACGATCGCATTGACAAGATCGAGGACCAGATGCGCGAGAACGACGCCGCCTACGAGGTCCTCATGCAGACCGGCGATGCCGCCGCGGACTGCCTGGACTCCCAGGTCGAGGCCTCGGCGGCGGAACTCCCGATGCAGGGCCTCGCCAGGGGCGGGGCGATTGCCAAGTGCGCCATCCTGGGCGGCGAGATTGCGGCCACGGTGGCCCACACCACCGCCAACGTGATTTTCGATCGTCGCAAGGCGCAGGCGGAGGGGGACAAGGAGGAGGCCGCCCGGCAGCTTGCGCTGGAGCAGGCGCTCTTCGAGCACACCAAGCAGTGCGAGGTGCTTCGCATTGATTTGCAGGAGCAGCTCAGCACGCTGCTGGGGGAGTTGACCCTGGACCAGATTGAGATCCTGAGCGCCATCCAGGGCGTGCAGCTGGCCATGTCGGAGGTGCAGCGCCTGGAGACGCAGGCCACCATGCTGCAATCCGAATACGAGGAAAAATCCCAACTGGCGCTCAACACCGCGGCCGCCGCCAGCGATCCCAACACGCGCATCTACAAGAACGACGCCGTCATCACCGCGGACCACACCTTCGAGCGCGCCCTCAAGACGGCCTACAAGGCCACGCGCGTCTTCGAGTACTACACGAGTCAGAGCTTCGCGGAGTTCGAGTCGCTGCTGCTGGCGCGGACGGTGACGCACGGTGACTACAGCCTGGAGAGCTATCTCAACGCGCTGGAGGATGCGTACATTGCCTACCAGGAGACCTTTGGCGCGCCGGACCGACGTCTGCTCATCAAGTCGATTCGCGACGACGTCCTGTACACGCAGCTCTACGGAGACAACGGCGTTGCGAGCTCACAGCGTGTGCGCGACGCGGAGTTCCGCGCGCTCCTGACCAATCCCCGCAACAAGGACGCGAATGGCTACATCGTGATTCCCTTTGCGCTGGGGGCGGAAGAAACGTCGCCGCTGACGCACAACCACAAGATCCATCACATCAAGGTCGAGTTCCTGTACCAGGGGAACACGGACGCCGTGGCGCGCGTGTATTTGCGGCCGTTTGGAACGTCGCTGGTCCGGGACCGGGAAGCGGACCCCACGTTCTACCGGCTGCCGGCGCAGACCGCGGTGATCAATCCATTCTTCAATGGTGGCATGCTCGAGGGCGACGTCGGGGCGTCAAACATCGACGAAAGCATCTACGCGTCGTACCGGCTGGCCGACCGGCCGCTGCTCAACACGCGCTGGGAGCTGACGCTCAACCTCGTCGACGAGCCCGCCAACGAGGACATCCGCATCGACGATCTCAAGGATATCCGCGTGTATTTCTATTACTCCGACTTCACCTACCTTCCCTGAGGCAGGAGCCACGATGCGAGCAACATTCTTCCGAGCGCTCCTGGTGGCCTCCTGCGCGTCCCTCCTGGGCGCGGGGTGCCCGCAGGGCTCCGGCAGCCCGGAACCGACCCCCACCGGGCCCCAGACCCACGACGCAGGCGCGCGCGTCGACGCCGGACCCGGGGCGCGCGACGCGGGACCGCCTCCCACCGACGCCGAACGCTGCGCGGACACCTGCGGCGAGCACCGCGCCTGCGTCATCCGGAACGGTGAGCCGCAATGCGGCGCGTGCCGGCCCGGCTATCACGCGCTGCATTCCACGTGTGTGCTCGTGTACCCGTCGTGCGAGCTGGCCCCGTGCACGGAGAACCATCGCGCGTGCACGACGGAGGGCGGCGAGACCTTCTGCGGCGAGTGCATCCCTGGCTACAAGGACGTCGACGGGACGTGCGTGCGGGATGGGGACCTCAGCTGCGCCAACGAGTACCTCCGCGAACAATGTCAACTGCGTCACCGCGTGTGCGTGGAGGATGACCAGGGCGCCCTCTGTGGTGGATGCGCGGATGGTTTCCGTGCCTCTGGCGACTCCTGCGTCAGCCACTGTCTCGCGCGGGATTGCGCCGGCCAGAATCGCACCTGCCACGCGAACCCCACCGAGGACGCGTGCGGGTCCTGCCGGGAAGGCTACCGCGAAGGCGAGGGTGGAGCCTGCGTGCGCATCCAGACCTGCGCGAACCTGAACTGCCAGCCGCCGGGCGTCTGCGTGCAGCCAAATCCCGCCGAGGACGCCACCTGCACTCCAACCCCGTGCGCCGACAACAGTGCCTGGGTGGCCAGCACCGGAACGTGCGTGCCGTGCTCGTTCAACGCGCCGGGCGGCGGCCTGCTCGAGGGATGCGCGGCGGGCCACTACCCGGCGGCCGCGGGCAATGGTTCGTGCGTCTGCAGGGTGCAGCCGGGGTACTACTGGGAATCGGCCGCGGGCTTCCACCGCCCCCTGCGTTGTGATGCCGACAACGACGGCTGGGCCAGCGCCAGTGCCGTGGTCATGTTCAATTCGGGTGACCCGACGCTGCGACAGGCGGCAGCGGATGGTTGTCAGTTCCGGACCGTTCACACCGTGGAGCTCGTGAATGACCACGGCCAGACGCTCTCCTTGCCCACCAACGACAGCCGGCTGGGCGCGCCCACCATGACCGAGGTCATCCTCGTGGAAAGCATGCGCAATGATCGCCAGGACCTGCTGACACAGGCGCAGGCCAGCGGGCAGGTTGGCGTGTATCCCGGGGTGACCGCGGCGGTGGTGCTGCGCGCCGCGGACCTCAATCCGCTCACCAAGTTCTGCGTGGACCGCACCAGCGACTTCAATGATGACGGAACCGCGGACCTCTTTGAGCAGCAGTACCTGCCGCGCGCCCAGAATGCGGAGGACTTCTTCCGCAAGCTCGCGTTCTTTGCGGAGCTGGGTACCTACACCGTCGCCGACGGCAAGCTCATCATTTCCGAGCGTCCGCGCGGCGCGGGACTTCCAATCAGCTATCACCTGCCGGGAGCGTTCGAGAATTGCACCAACGGGGAGGATGACGACGGAGACGGTGCCGCGGATTGCGCGGATGACGCGTGCTTGCAGACCCTGGACTGCACCGACTCGGTGGAAGGGAGCGGCGTCGAGGATTGCCTCAACGGCGCGGATGACGACGCCGACGGCGTGGCGGACTGCCGCGACACGGACTGCGCAAGCACGCACCACTGCGGCCCGAACTACTGGCAGGAATGCCCGCGCTTCCGTGATTCCCTCTTCGACGACCGCGGCGTGCCCGAGAAGGTGGGGACGGACTTTGCGCAGTTCAGCCCGGCCTTCAACCAGGTCTTCGACCGGTCACAGCCGCATTGGCGCGGCATGAACCACGCGTCGCAATTCAAGTGCCTGGACGTCCACGAGACGCTGCCGACCCTGGCGTCCGCGCTCCACGTGAACACCAAGGCCGTGACCGAGGTGTTCAGCAGCGCGAGCCTGGCCCAGACGCGTCCCTACGCGCCCAACCGCTGCCTGCTGTCCGCCGCCGCGCACAACGGGACCACGCCGGGATTCACCTGCACCGCGCAGCAGACCCCCGTCACCGGCGCGATGTGGGGCGCCGTGGGGTATCGCAACGGTTTGACCTCGGCGGACGGGTATCTCAACGGTTGCGCCAATGAGTGCGCGGTGACGCTGGAGCACATCATCGGGCCGGGCGTGCGCTGTCCGGGATTCAGCTCATTTGCGCCGGTCAACAGCGCGCATTGCCTGGCGCAGGAGCGCCGTTTCGGCAAGCAGTCCTGCGGCAACTACTATTGTGCGGGCGGCAGCTCCATTGCCCCGGGTTGGGATCCCACGCGTGACGACTCCTATTGGGTCTGCCGGGACAATACCCAGACCATGTTCGGCAGCCCACAGCCCTTTGCGGCGCTGGTCGACCAGACGCTCCTGGTGATGACCGGCTGGCTGCAGCCCAACCCGCGAACCAACACCACGCTCCACCTGCGCCACGCGGGTTGCATTGAAAAATACGACGACGGCACTCCCTGTGGCAGCAACGCGGACTGTTCGGGAACCTGTGAAGTCGTGGGGCGCTGTCAGATTCCCGACGAAGGAACGCTGTGCAGTTCCAGCGCAGACTGCCTGGGCGTGTGCATCGGACGCAGGTGCACTTCGCGGGACTCGGGAAAGGCCTGCTCCACCAACGCGGAATGCGGCGCTGGGGAGACCTGTCAAACGGTCTCGCAATGCGTTTTGACAAACGAACAGAAAAACAACCTTTGCTACACGATTCGCTAAGGGTCGCGGGAGGCACACAGTGAAGAACAACATGATGATGAGCTCGCTGTTGGGCGCGATTGCCGGCGGGCTGGTGGCCGGAACCGCGGCGTGGGCAACGGGAGGCGGCGGTCTGCAGAATTCGCCGTTGCCGACGTTGATTCCTTACCAGGGGCGCCTGGAAGCGGGCGGGCGGCCGGCCAACGGCACCTACCAGCTCCAGTTCCACCTGTATGACGGTGCGCAGTCAGCCAGTGAGCTGTGGACCTCGTCGACCGCCGACGTGCTGGTGAGGGAGGGATACTTCTCCGTGCTTCTCGGTGAGAATCCGGGACCGGCCATCACCCAGAGACACACGACGGGCGAGATGTTCGTGGGCATCAGCATCAACGGGCAGGCCATGGAAGGGCGGCAGCGCATCCTGCCCTCGGCCTACGCCTTCTCGGCAGCGCCGGGGGTGACCTTTCACGCCGCGCACGTCACCGCGGACAACGTGGACGCGGAGCGTGTCGTCGCGACGGACGTTGAAGGCACCCAGGCCGTCTCCACCAGCAAATACGAGCTCAAGGGTGGATTCACCACCTCCGACCAGCATGAAGTCATTGGCACGCAGCAGCTCCAGCCCCTGGATGCGGTGGCGGCGAACAATGCCTGGATTCGCTATGGCATCGGGACCCGGGACGGGACTCCGTTTCCGCCTGGACACCAGTTTCGTCACTCCTTCCACGTGGGCAGTCCGGGCCAGAGCGCCTACGACACCGAGCGCATGACCGTGGGGAACAACGGCGTCTACGTGAACGGCGTCATCTCCTTCCCCAACGTCGACGTTCGGCGCCTGGCCGGCATTGAGCGGCACTTCTACGCGGTGGACAACTGGGGCAATGCGCAGCCCAGCCAGGACGTCACCATGCTGTCCAATGACGTGGGGTTCTGCTTTCTGACCCGCATGCAGGTGGACGGGCGGAGTACTGACGACGGCACACAGTGCCAGATCCACGTCACTCCTGATGGATTCTGGCACCTGACCGCCAACTACAAGGTCCGGTGCGAGGCATACTGCATCAAGGGCATCTGACGCCGTCGGGTTCGCGGAGGCGCGGGGGTTTGCGCAGGACGCCGTGTTCAGTCCCCGGGGTGCATCACCACGTACCCGTCGGAAATCACGCCGCCTTGGCCGCGGGAGTGAACCCCGACTGGCCGCCCTTGTGCATCACGGCGCGGTGGATGAAGTACATGAGCCCCATGGTGATCAGCATGGCCACCGAGACCACGTAGCCCAGCACGTCATAGCGCTGCAGCGGACCGGCCGCCGTCTGCACCACGATCAGGCCCGCCACCGACGACGCCACGCCACCGGAGAGCTGCTGCAGCGAGGAGTTCACCGCCATGAAAGCGCCGCGGTCCTTGAGGTCCGGCACCGCCGAGGTGAGCGCGGAGGCGGAGATCATGCGCGCGGACACCGCCACGAACATGAAGACGTTGGTGAGGATGACCAGCCACAGCGGCGTCACGCCCAGTTGGCAGTAGTAGACCACCACGCCAATGGCGAGCGCGGAGCCCAGGCAGAACACCAGGTACTTCCCCAGCGCGTCGGCGAGCCGTCCCACCAGCGGCCCCGCCACGATGGAGCACGCACCCGTCACCACGTAGATCATCGGCAGCTGCTCCAGCGGAATACCCATGTTGTGCACGGTGAACGCGCTGCCAAACGGCATGAGCATGAACCCGCCGGTGGCCAGCAGCATCGTGGCGCCAAAGGCCACCAGGTAACGTCGCTGCGACACGGTGGCGAAGAGGTGCTTGAACGGGTTGGTGGTGGTGGCGGTGGCGACCTTGAGGTGCCCGTCAATGGGCTGCAGACGCGCGAAGATGAGAATCCCCACCGCCGCGCTGGCCACCACGATCATCATGAACGGCGCATGCCAGCCCCACAGGTTGGACAGGTAGAGACCCGCGGGGAGCCCAAAGACCTGGCTGGCCGAGAAGGCGGTCTGGACGAAGCCCATGACGCGGCCACGCACCTCCATGGGGAAGAGGTCGGCAATGATGGCAAAGCTGATGGAGCCGATCACGCCGCCAAACAGCCCCGTCACCACGCGGGCCATGAGCAGGAACTCGTACGTGTTGGCGATGGCGCACAGGAACGTGCCGAGCACGAACCCGGTGTAGAAGAACAGCAGCATGCGCTTGCGGTCGAAGCGGTCGGCGAATCCGGCGGCCAGCAGGCCGGAAGCACCCGCGCTGAACGCATAGGCGGAGACCACCAGGCCAAACTGCTGCGTGGTGATGTGGAGCTGGTCCAGCAGCAGCGCGCCCAGCGGGGACAGGATCATGAAGTCCAGCACGATGGTGAACTGCAGGAACGCAAGGAGCGCAATGACGAAGATCTGGTAGCGGGAGAAGGTGGCAGGCATGGCTTTCGCGACGACGGTGGGTGGGCGGTGTCTGTTAGACGGCCCTCTCCAGGGAATCAATGAGGTTCTTCCCCAGCCCTGGGCGGCAACTCAAACGTGGGCGGGCGCACCCGCGCGTCGCCGGAAGCGCCACGCTGGCCGGGCGGTGCGGCCTGCGCCCTCGCCTGCTTCCGCGCCCACGACAGTTCGTGGGGGGAGCATAGGACCATGCCTAAATATGGATATCCAGCAACGAAGCGCGGCGCAGTCAGCGCAGTCCCTCGTGCACCGCGGCGGCCCAGGCGCGCACGCGCTCCGCGGCGCCTTGGGGCTGGTCGGGGACGTAGACGTCGGCCAGGGTCTTGCGCCAGGTCTTGAGCACCGGGTGCCGGTCCGCGGGCTTGCGCAGCACCGGGCCGGGTTTGCGCGCGCGTCGTCGCCCGTCCACCACGCGCCGCACCTCCGGGCTGCTCCACTGCTTCTCCCACGCCTCCACGAAGACGGCGCGCAGGAACGTGGTGGTCTCGTCGGTGAATTGCGCGGGGTGCTGCAGGTTGTAGGCGGCCACGGTGTAGAAATGCAGCGCCAGCAGCTCCGGGTCGTGGGCCTCCCAGGCCAGCACGCCGCCAAACATCTCCACGCAGCCCATCCCCGCCACGGCGGGCGCGCCACATTCCGGGCACGTGGTGTCGTCGGACATGGAGGCCACGCTAGGAGCGACGCTGTGCATTGACAACCGGGCGGGTCGAGGGTTGCACTTGGTCCGTGTCGTGGGCGCTGCTTCCCGTCGTGCTGCTGGTCGCATCCGCGGACTCGGTGGCATTGCCCTCGCTGGCGGTGCTGACGCTCCAGGCGCGCAACGGCATCAGCCCCGACGTGGCGGCCATTGTCACCGACGAGCTCACCGTGGCGCTGCGTCGCAGCGGACGCTTCTCCCGCGTGGTGGCCACCACGGAGGTTGCGGGCTTGCTCAACGCGGAGCAGCAGAGCCAGGCGGCCAATTGTGATGACACCTCGTGTCTCGTCGAGATTGCGGGCGCCCTGGGCGTGGACCAGCTGGCCGCGGGGAGCGTGGGGCGCGCGGGCAGCATCTTCGTCATGAACGTGCGGCTCATCAGCGCACGCACCGGCACCACGCTCTCCGCCGTGCAACGCACCGTGCCCGCCACCGACGAGAGCGCGCTGGTGCTCGCCGTGCCCGCCCTCACGCAGGAGCTCACCGCCACCCCCGCCGTCACCCCGCTGCCACCGGCCGCGCCATCACCGACGACGCCGGAGCCCCTCACCGCAACGCCGCGTGCTCCGCCACCCGCCTGGGCGCGCGCGCTGTGGAGCATCTCCGCGCTGACCGCCGGCGCACTGGTCCCCGCGTGCGGGCTGGCCACACTGGTGCTGGTGGGCGGGGTGTCCGGCTTGTTCCTCCCGCTGGATCCCGAGGATCCCCGCTTCCAGCTCTTCGACGTCGCGGTGGGCGGCGCATGCCTGCTCGGCACCGCCGCGGGCCTGGGCCTGTGCGCCTCCACCACCGTCGTTCCCGTCGTCACGCTGCTGCGCGGGCGCGGGGGCTACACGCTTGTCGACCGGATCGTCGTGGGGGGCATGGTGGTGCTGGGCGCGGTGACGGCGGTGGGCTCGCTCTTGCCGGTGCTCGTGTCGTCGTTCTTTCCGTTCCGCGTCTACATCGTGTTCGCCAGCAAGCAGCAACCCACCACCACCGACAGCTACCTGGCCTGGGCCTGGGTGGCGCTCAACGCGCTGGGGATCACCATGCTGCTGACGGGAATCACCGTGGCGGCGGCGGGTGTGGTCTCGTTGGTGGCGGGCAACGTGGCGTGGGGGGCGGAATGATTGCGCTGACCACGCTGGTGCTGACCGCGTTGCTCGCGGGGGCCGGGCCCGCGCCGTCGGTGCTGGTGTTGCCGGTGGCGCATCGCCAGGGCGTCAGCGAGGACCTGGCGGCGCTGGTCACCGACGCGGTGCTGGCGAACGTGAAGAAGCGCGGCGTCTTCGGTCGCGTGGTGGGCATCTCCGACGTGGCGCAGGTGCTCAAGGTGGAGGAGCAGAAGACGCTGATGGGATGCCAGGACGCCTCCTGCATTGCGGAGCTGGGCGCGTCGCTGGGAACCGACTTCGCGGTGAGCGGCAGCCTGGGCCGCGCGGGGAAGCTGTGGGTGCTGGCGCTGCGGTTGTTGCGCGTGAAGAACGGGGAGGTGGTTTCCGCCATCAGCCGCAGCGTGGACAGCGACGACCCCGGCGACGTGGTGCTGGCCGCCGACGGCGCGGTGGAGGAGCTGCTGCGTGAGGCCTTTGGCACGACGCCCCCCGCGCTGCCCGACCGCGTGGGTAGGGACGGCCGCGCACCGCCATCCCCGACGACGAAGGTGGAACCCGCCAGCGCGCCCCGTACGGCCTGGTGGTGGGTGCTCCCCGCGCTGGCGGGCACGGCGTTGCAGGCGGGCCTCCAGACCGTCCTGATGAGCACGCTGCCGGTGTTCCTCTTCGCGCTGCTCCTGCCCGACCTGGGCGTCCCGCGCGAGGTGGGCAGCTGGCTGACGTTGTTCACGTTTGCCGTGGTGATCCTCACCTACCTCGCCATTCCGTTGCCGGCGCTGGCGTGGACCGCGGGCGCGGTGGTGCTGGGCGTGTTGCACCGGGTGCGTTTCCGGCCGCTGGATCACGTCGCGCTGGCGGTGGTGGCGACGGCGAGCGTGCTGCTGGGCGCGTGGGGTTGCGTGGCGGCGCCGCTGGGATTCGTGCTGATGGCGGTGGATTCCTCGTATCCCACGGGGAGCATTGCCTACTTCGTGGTGCAGCTGGCGCTGATGGGAAATGGCTTCTCCGCCTGCCTGCTGGGCCTGTGCGGCGCGCCCGCGGTGGGCACCTATGGGCTGCTGGGACTCACGCGCGTGCTGCGCTTCGTGGGCGAGGACGAAGCGGACGTCACGGAGACGGAAGACGGGCGTTCACGTCGTCAGGACGGGTGAGGGCTGGGAGCACTGGGGTTCGGATGCGCCGCGTCGGTCCGAGGGAAAGCGGTACTTCATACCGCAGTCCGAAAGTGCCGGCCGCGTTCTTCCGCGAGGACGGGAATGCCGGCACAGGCGCACGGGTGCGGGCGTTCGCAACCGCGAAGGCCCTTTCGGACTGCGGCATGAAGTGCCGCTTTCCCTCGGACCGACGCGGCACAAACTGATTCCCAGAGCGGTCACACCGCAACGGAAACCGTCCGTACGACGGAATGCTCAGCGGATCTCCTTGCGGTACCGGTCGGCGAAGGCGAGGTAGCCGCCCGCCAGGCGCTCGGGGTTCACGCGCAGCGCGCGCGCGTACTGGATGAGGAAACCGCGCAGGTACACGCGCGCCGGCAGCTCACCGAAGTCATTGGCCTCGATGGCGCGCAGGTAGTTGATGCCCACCTTGGTGATGCCGGCCATGGTGCGCAGGTCCATGTTGCGCGCCTCGCGCAGGCGCTGCAGCACCGAGCCGTTGATCTCTCCGTCGGCGGGAAGCTCCAGGGGCGCGTCGGAGGTGGCGCTGGGCACGGGGCCCACCACCGCGCGGGCAATGTTCGCGGCAATGGCGTCGTCGTCCACGCGCACGCGCTTGAAGCGCGGTCCGCCGGGCGGGTTGGACATCGTCGGGGCGGCCGCGGGAGCTGGCGTGGCCACCGCCACCGGCGCGGGAGGGGCAACCGGAGCGGGCGCCGCCGCAACCGGCGTGGCGACGGGCGCGGCGGCAGGGGGAGGCGCGGCCGGTGCCGGCATGGGCACCGCGGAAGGCGGCTCGGTGGGCGCGGCCACCGACGGAGGCACCAGCGTGTGGAACTCCGTGGGCGGGATGGTGGGGTACGCGGAGAGCCCTGGCGCGGGCGCGGGGGGCTCGGTGGGCGACAACGAGACCGGCACCGACGAGGGCGTGGCCACCACCGGCGCAGTCTCGAGGGGCGCGGGCGGCGGCAGCGGCGGCAGCTCCTCGCTCACCGTGTCCACCGCGGCCGGCACGTCCTCCACCGGCGGGGCAATCACCAGCATGCGCCCGGTGCTGCTGCGCGTTCCCGCCGGCGCCGACGACGTCGGGACAGCCGCGGCCTCCGGCTCCGCGGCGGCCTCGGCGGGTTTCTCCGCGGTCACCGGACGACGCGTGCTCAGCGGCGTGCCCATGGTGCTGTCGGAGAGCGAGCTGGCGCCCTGCTCCCAGATGGTGGTGAAGGAGAGCGTGGCGGCGGCCTTGTCGGTGGCGGCGGCCAGCGCGGCGTCATACGCGGAGCGGCTGGGTCCGTGGCGCAGCACCGAGTACGCCATCTGGATCTCCTTGCGCACGCGGTCCGCCTCGTCGGGGGTGAAGAGCGCGTAGGAGGCCAGGCTGTCCTCGCTGAACACCTCCAACGCGCGCTGGTAGCCCGCTTCCACGTCGCTCTGGGTGGCGTCCGGGCGCAGGTCCAGGATCTCGTAGAGGGTCCGCGGGGCTGGCATCACGATCTCCAGGATCTCCTCCGTCACGCCGCCTGGATGCTGGCACGATCCAACGCCATGATCCGCTGCGCAATCGGGAAGAACGCCTGCGCCGCAGGGGATCCCGGGGAGTGCTGCAGCAGGGGCTGCTTGGCCCGCACCGCTCGCCAGACTGCCTCATCATGCGGGATGGATCCCAGGTAATCCAGATTCACGCCGAAATAGCGCTGGCAGGCCATGCGGATCTGGTCGCCCACCTTGGCGTCCGCCGGCTCCCGCACCTGGTTCACCAGCAGCCGCACCCGCATCTTGGCCATCTCCTGCTCCAGCGCGCTCCCCGCCTCCGCGTCCGTGGCCTTGATGGCATTCACCAGGTCCAGCGGCGTGCGGATGCCCCGCTCATTCCGCTGCTCCATGGCCTCATCAATCAAGTGCTTGATATCGTAGACTTTTTCCACCGTACGAAAGCGCCGCAGGTAGGCGCTCTTCAGGAACCGGTAGGCGTTCTCCACGCTGGTGGGTTCCGGGACCATCACCAGGATGCCGTGCTCCGCCAGCAGGAAGAAATCCAGGATGTTGAACGAGGAGCCCGCGCCCAGGTCCAGGATGACGTAGTCCGCCTGCAGGCGCAGCAGGTGGCGGATGAGGCGCTGCTTCTGCTGGTGCGTGGGGTTGGCGGAATCTAGCATGTCCATGGCGCCCGCCACCATGCTCACCCCCTCCATGGGCGTGCGCACCAGGACGTCCTCCAGCTGCTCCACGCGCCGGTTGACGAAGTCGCTGAGGGTCACCAGCGGCGGCAGCACGCCCAGGCAGGTGTGCAGGTTGGCCCCGCCCAGGTCCGCATCCACCACCACCACGCGGTTGCCCAGGCGCGCCAGCGCAATGGAGAGGCTGGCGGAGCACAGGCTCTTGCCAATGCCGCCCTTGCCACCCCCCACGGCGATGATGCGCCCCTGGCCTTCCGCGCTCATTGCCTCAGCCTCACCCGACCAACCCGCATGTTGGCAGCCCCCGCCGGGTCCGTCCGCAAAGCATCCCTGCATTCAGGGCAGAGCACAAAACAAAACTCCTCCATCACTGCTTCCATCAATTCCGCTTCGGTCAGGCGCTCGGCCTCCCGGAGCGCGGCGTCCAGCTGCTGCCGGCCCGCTTGGGCACCGCCGGGCGGATCCTTGACCACACCGCCGGTGTCGCCGCACAGGCGCAGCCGGGCCTGGTAGCGCAGTGCCCCCTCCGGCAGCTCGGCCTGGCAGCGGTCACAACGCGCGGGCACGTTGGGCTCACTCCAAGAGCTCGGTGTTCCAGTAGGAGGCGTCCACCGGGTCCAGGAAGGGCTTCCACTCGTCGTAGCGGACGTGCTTGGGGAGCCGGAACAGGGGGCTCCACTTGGGCCGCACCGGCGCCTTCTGGACCATCATGCCCGCCTCCTGCGGCGTGCGCCCGCCCTTGCGCAGGTTGCAGGGGATGCAGCTGCACACGATGTTCTCCCACGTGGTGCGCCCGCCCTTGGAGCGCGGGATCACGTGGTCCAGGTTCAGCTCGGCGCGGTCAAAGCGCCTGCCGCAGTACTGGCAGGTGTTCTGGTCACGCGCGTAGATGTTGTAGCGGGAGAAGCGGATCCGCCCGCGCGGCACGCGGTCAAACCCCTGCAGCACGATGATGCGCGGCACCTTCAGGACGCGGGTGGGCGTGGTGACGGTGTCGTCGCCGTATTCCGCGGCCAGCGCGGCCCAGGAGGGGAAATCAAAGAGCTGGAACTGGCGGTCCATGGCGCGCGCCACGCCGGCGAACAGGAGCGTGAAGGCCCGGCGTGCGTTGGTGACGTGGACGGGTTGGTAGTAGCGGTTGAGGACCAGCACGGAACTGTTCAGCACGACGAGACTCCACCATTGACACGGGTTGCGGCCACGCGCTGCAGGGCAGCCAGGAGCGCGGCGTCCTCCTCCGGCTGCACGGTGCGCAGGTCCAGGAGCACGCGCTCCTCCTCCACCCGCGCCACCACGGGCGGCTCACAAGCGCGCAGCATGTCCGAGAGCTTCTTGGCGCCCACACCCTGCAGCGTCAGGCGCACCGCCAGGGAGGGGAACTCCGTCAACGGCAGGGTGCCACCTCCGGCCTTGGCGCTCACCGTCTCGATGTCCGCCTTCAGCGCGGTGCCGCTGAGCGCGCGCAGCAGGGCGTCGGCGCGGGGCCGCAGGGCCTCCGGCGTGAGCCGCAGCATGTGCACCGCGGGAATCTCGTCCTCGCGACCGTCCAGGTAGAGGCGCAGGGTGGCCTCCAGGACCGCCAGGGTCATCTTGTCCACGCGCAGCGCGCGACACAGCGGGTGCTCCCGGCACGCGGCAATCAGCGCACGCTTGCCCGCCAGCACGCCGGCCTGCGGACCGCCCAACAGCTTGTCGCCGCTGAACATGCAGAGGTCGGCGCCGTCGCGCAGCGCGCCGCGGATGTCCACGCCGTCGTCGCCCACGCCGGGCAGGCTGACCACCCTCCCGGTGCCCGCGTCCACCAGCACCGGCAGCCCGCGCTCCCGCCCAAGCTGGACCAGCTCCGCCACCGTCACGGACTCGGTGAAGCCCACCTGGGCGAAGTTGCTCTGGTGGATCTTGATGAGCACGCCGGTTTCCGGGCCGCAGGCCTTCTCGTAGTCGCGGATGCGGGTGCGGTTGGTGGTGCCCACCTCACGCAGGCGCGCGCCGCCCTGGGCCACCACCTCCGGGATGCGGAACCCGCCGCCAATCTCGACAAGCTCCCCGCGGCTGACCACCGCCTCCCGGCCCGCGCACAGCGCGCTGAGCGCCAGGAGCACCGCGGCCGCGCAGTTGTTCACCACCAGCGCATCCTCCGCGCCCAGCAGCTCGGAAATGAGCTTGCTGGCGTGGGTGTAACGGCTTCCGCGCTCACCGGCCTGCAGGTCGAACTCCAGCGTGGAGTAGCCGGCCGCCACCTCCACGGCGCCCTGGAGCGCGGCACGGGAGATGGGCGCGCGACCCAGGTTGGTGTGCAGCACCACGCCGGTGGCGTTGATGACGCGCTGCAGGCTGGGACGGGAGAGCGTGTGGATGGCGTGCTCGATGTCCTCGTCCGAGACGTGGGAATCCCCGCCGGCCTTGATGCGGGCGCGGACGTTGCCCACCGCCAGGCGCGTGGCGCGCACCAGCAACGCGCGGCCGCGCAGGTTGATCATGGCGGTGACGAAGGGACGCTTCAGCAGCTCATCCACCGACGGCAGGGCCCGCAGCTTCTGCTGCATGGCCTCATCCGGGATGGCGTGACCTGGGTGCGCTGACATTGGCTCCTAAATTATAGGCCGGACCGGACATTTGGCCAGATCCTCGACGACAGCGATGTAACGCAAGGTGGGACATGGCGGGGCAGGCAGAAATGGAAGTCAGGAGTCAGAAGTCAGAAGTCAGAAGTCAGAAGGGGCAGCCTGGTTGACGTCGTGGCCCGCCATTCTGACTCCTGACTTCTGACTTCTGACCTCCTTTCGGGAATCCCAAGCGTGGCCCTGGGCGACAGGCGCCGCGCTCACGGTTCCGTCGACGCCGAGCGCAGCAGCAGCTCCTCCCCGCCCTCGACGCAATCGACACAGGAGGGCCCGCGCAGGGCCTCGGCGGTGGGGGCCAGCGCCACGGTGCCGGGCACCCGCTCACCGGGACGGATCACCCAGTCCTCGCGGCTGTAGAAGAGCTGCTTCTTGCGGGCCACGCGTACCTCCAGGCACAGCTCAAAGGGCTCCGGCGCCTGGCCCTTGCAGCGCCAGGTGCGAACCTTGGCGTTGAAGTGCTTGCCCTCCTGCGGCAGCTCCACGCGCATCTGGTCGCCCTGCAGCGTGAAGAAGAACAGCTCCACGAAGATGCGCCACGCCGAGCTCACGAGCACCGCCCCGCCCTGCTCGCCCTCCTCCTCGACGAGGATGAGGCGCAGCACCATGTCCTTGTCGTCGCGCGGCAGGCGCTCCACCCAGAGACGGTTGACCAGCAGCGCATCCTCTCCGCCCGTGGTGGGACGCAGGAGCAACCAGCCCACCGCCAGGGCCACGCACATCACAGTCGCCAGCTGCACAGCACGCATGCGCCACCTCCCTCGTCGGAAACGGGGCGGAGGTTAGCCTTTTACGACCCGCCCGTCGACGACGCCTGGATCCGCGCACGCCCTCCCGCTATCTGTGTCCCATGCTGAACCAACCGCCCCCGCCGCGGGTGGGCATCAACCATCCCGGCGTCATTGACCTGGTGACGCATGATCGCAAGGCGGATGCGTACCGGCTCGTCGTGATCCAGCGGGGACCGTGGGATGGTTCACACGAGCAGCTGCTGAAACTGCAGGCCAAGCTCAACAGCTACATGACCTTCGCGCTCGACGGGGAGATGTACCGCCGCTACCCGGAGAGCGAAGGCAAGCAGGTCATCATCCGCCTGGACCTGGACCACCCACCCGACGAGAAGACGCGCGCCACGCTGGAGAAGCTGCGCGCGGCCATTGAGGCGGAGGACGTGGGGTTCGAGCTGCACGTGGAGGGGTGAGGCTCACCGGTTGAGCTGGAACTGCACGCGCACCACCAACTAACCGGTGGCGCGCGCCGCGTCTCTCCCGTCGGGGGCCAGCGTGTAGACCGCCACGGGCGTTTCCCGACCGCGCACCTTCACCGTGCCGCAC
Source organism: Myxococcota bacterium (assembly GCA_040752415.1). GTDB lineage: Bacteria > Myxococcota > JACRCW01 > JACRCW01 > JACRCW01 > JBFMGU01. The sequence goes on along the minus strand of JBFMGU010000115.1, from coordinate 12,335 downwards.
GGGGCCACCGCGGGGGTCTCCGCGCCGGCGGCAGCGTCGAGGAGGGCCTGGGAGATCAGCACCGGGACCTTCTGCTCCTTGGTCATGCTCTCCAGGCGGCTGGCCAGGTTCACCGTGTCCCCCACGATGGTGTACTGCGCCTGCTCCAAGGTCCCCACGTTGCCCGCCACCACCGGTCCGTAGTGCAGCCCGATGCCCTGCTCCAGCGGCGGCAGCCCGCGCGCGGCGCGCGCACGGTTGTGCTCCCCGAGCGCCTGCTGCATCCGCGCGGCGGCCCGCATGGCCCGCGCCGCGTCGTCGCCACGGGTGCGTGGGGCGCCAAACACCGCCATGATCGCGTCGCCAATGTACTTGTCCACCACGCCGCCTTCCGCCTGGATGGCCGCCACCATGACCTCCAGGTACGCGTTGAGCTGGCTCACCAGCTGCTCGGGCTCCAACCTCTCCGAGTAGGCGGTGAAGCCGCGCAGGTCGCTGAACAGCACCGCCACGTCCTGGCGCTGTCCGCCCATCTTCATCTCGCGCGCCTGCAGCGCCGCCTCCACCACCTCCCGCGCCATGTACGCGCCCAGGCGGGAGCGGATGCGGGCTGCTTCCATCATGCGCGCCGCGCTCTCCAGCACCAGCGCCCGCGTGCGGGAGGCCACCACCACCCCCACCGCGCCCGCCGCACCAATCAGGATCACCACGAAGGCCACGTGCCCGGCGGTGTAGTTCCGCACCGCAGCGTTGCGCGCGCCGTCGAGCGCCAGCAGCGTGGCGAAGAGCGCCAGGTTGATGATGGTGCCGTACACCGCGGCCCAGCGGGACAGCCGCAGTCCGCAGATGATGATGCTCACGAACACCACCGAGAAGTACGGCGCGCCCAGGAAGCCGCGGTAGTCCGGGGCCGGCCAGATCACCAGGGAGATGAGCGCGCCAAACACCACCAGCGCGTCGACCGTGATGGAGGCCAGCATGAAGCTGCGCAGGCGCTCCCAGGCGCGGTAGTCGGGCACGCGCAGGGACGGGATGGCCAGCAGCAAGGCCAGGGTGATGACCGCGCCGGTGATGGTCTCCTTGCGCTCCAGGCGGAGCAGCTCGTCGAGGTTGAAGTAGACGTGACGCACCAGCGCCAGGCCGGCCACCACCAGGCGGACCACGCCCACCGCGCGCTCCCCCTGGCGTCCCGCCTGCATGAAGAGGTCCTGCACCTGCGCGGCAACGGCGTCATTCCCCGCCGTGGAGACCGACAGCGCCGCCCGTTGCTCCGAGGGCGAGGTGAGCCATGACATCTCCCCAGCTTGTCCCACCCCCCGTGGCAGCGGCAAGGAACCCGCCAAGCGCCGACGTCACCGCGGCCGCGCCAGCACCTGCTTCTTGCGCTCCGCGAGCAGCGCCAGGCCCTCCTCCCGCGTGGCGGCGAACTTCCGCCATGGGGGTGATCTGCTGCTGTCCCCCCGGACGAGCACCATCTGCACACTCCGCGCACTACCCAACGAACAGTTTAGGGGGCTTCGGCGGACCTTCGCGCGCGCATCGGCGCGCTTTTGTCCTCGGTGGGTCGTGACGCGCGCACCGGAAGGCGGGCTCGGTCTGCGTGGCCAGCAGGAAACGGCTTTGTCTTTCCCCTCCCGCTTCCGATCCCGGAATTTGAGCGTGCGCCGGAGTCCGTGGGTTGTCGCCCGGTTCGTCGGAAACCTGGGGCGTGCGTGTTCCAGGTCCCCTGACGTTCCGTTCCGGGAGCGGGATCGGGAGGGGGGCACAACGCCGCTTCGTGCCGGCCACACCGGAGGGGGCACCGCTGTCATGCCGGAGCGCCCCGGCGGTGGTCAGGACCACGTGCTCGTCGCGCGGGCCGGGGACACGGCGTCCGCTGCCGGACCTTGCTAGGATGCCCGCGACCCATGCTGACCCTCTCCACCCAGGCGGCGCTCCTCGCCATCGTGGTCTCGCTGGCGTCCGCGGCGGCGCTGGTGCTGAAGGACCGTCGCCCGCTCTACGTGCGCTTCCTGGCCCTGAGCGTCAGCGTCTCGGCGTACTACCTCGCGGTGATCCTCCAGGCGCTGGTGCCGGCGGGCGGGCTGGGGCGGGTGCGGCTCATCATCGCCGGGACCATCGTGGTCACCGCCTCGTTGTTCTTCGAGGGGCTGCTGGGCGAGACCGGGGAGAAGGCGGCCTCCCGACGACGGGACGCGGTCGTCGTGGCCGTGTTGATGAGCATCCTGGCATTGTCGCCGTGGGGCCCCAGCGTGGGCGCGGGCGTGGCATGCGCCACCCTGCTGGTCATCACCCTGGGCACGCGCTTCTGGCAGATGGAGCAACGCGCCCGACGGGTGGAGCTGGCGGCCCAGCGCGCGCGCCTGCGCTACCTGGCCGTGGCCGGGACCATTGCGCTGTTTGGCGCCGTGCTGGACGGGCTCACCGCCGTGGAGGTGGGCTTCCCGCCCGTGGGCGGCGTGTTCGTGGCCATCTACATGTACTTCCTGAGCCAGGCCCTGCTGCGGCTGCGCCTGCTGGACCTGCACGAGCTGCTGGGCAAGGCCGCGGTGCTCAGCACGCTGGGGCTCATCCTGGCCGTCATCTACGGCGCGCTGGTGGTGTGGGTGGGCGACCGGCCCGGTCCGTTCTTCTTCAACACGCTGGTGGCCAGCGCGGTGATCCTCATCCTCTTCGAGCCGCTGCGCACCGCGCTGGAGCAGGCCACCACGCGCGTGTTCTTCCAGGAGCAGCTGGACTTCACGCTCACCATGCGCGCGCTGGTGCGGGAGATTGCCTCCGTCATCGAGGTGCCCAAGGTGACCGAGCGCGCGCTGGACGTCATCTACGACACCAAGCGCGTCACCCACTGCAGCGTCTACCTGCTCTCCCCTGACGGACTGAGCTTCCGCCTGCAGGCGCACCGCGGCCCGCGCCCCTCCAGCAGCGTGAGCCACCGTGTGCACGGCACCCTGTTCGCCCGTCTGGACGAGGACCGCGGCCCGCTGATGGCGGACGTGCTGATGCGTCGCGTGCTGGAGAGCCGGGTGGAGGGCGCAGACGGCGCCATCATGTCCGCGCAGCTCACCCAGCGGGACCAGAACCTGCTGGACGCGCTGGAGGCCATGCGCGCGGACCTGGCGTTCCCCATCGTGGGGCATGACCGCGTGGTGGGCCTGTTGTGCCTGCGCGACGAGCGCCTGGCGGAGGCGTACTCCACCGAGGAGATTGCGCTCCTGGCGCAGCTGGCCGAGCAGATGGCCATCAGCGTGGAGAACAGCCAGATGTTCGAGCGGCTCAAGGAGCGTGACCGCCTGGCCGCGCTGGGCGAGATGGCCGCCGGCCTGGCGCACGAGATCCGCAACCCGCTGGGCGCCATCAAGAGCGCGGCGCAGTACCTGGACCCGTCCACCGTGGGTGGCGACGAGGGCGAGTTCCTGCAGGTCATCGTCGACGAGGTGGACCGGCTCAATCACGTGGTGAGCACGTTCCTGGACTACGCGCGGCCCTACCGCGGCACCTTCGTCCCGTTTGACATCAACGACGCGCTGCAGAAGACGGTGAAGCTGCTCAAGGCCAAGGAGATTCCCGCCGAGGTGCGCGTGCGCCTGGCGCTGGCCCGCGACCTCCCGCGCGTCATGGGCGACGCCGAGCAGATCCGCCAGGTCATCCTGAACCTCATCCTCAACGCGGTGCAGGCCATGGAGGGAAAGGGGCGGCTGCTGATTGCCACGCGGCCGGCGCGCGCCACGGTGGAATCCACGCTCCACGACGGGACCGGCCGCAGCGGCATGGTGGAGATGCGCATCAAGGACAACGGACCGGGCATTGCGCCGGACATTGCCAAGAGCCTGTTCATCCCCTTCTTCACCACGAAGGAGAAGGGCACCGGCCTGGGGCTGGCCATCTGTCAGCGCATTGTGCAGGCGCACGGCGGGACCATCGAGGTGCGCTCGCGCAAGGGGAAGGGCGCGGAGTTCATCGTCAAGCTGCCGGTGGCCATCCACAAGGGTGACATCAAGGCCTCGCACCGGGACGACAAGAACAAGAGCATCCCGCCCACCAGCCCCATGGAGACCGCGCCGGCAGCTACCGCTGCCCCGACGGAGAGAGTGGACCCGCACCCACCGGCGCCGGAAGGGTAGCGGGCTCACGTGTGCTTCGCGCAGTCCGTCGGGTGCGGCGGCTCGAGCTCGCTTGTCCTCGAGAATCGGCTCGGCCGGCGCTGCTTCCGTCACGTGTCTCCAGCTCGCCCTCGTCGTCGGGAGTGGGCGGCTCTTCGCGCGTCGCAGCGTCCTGCCTGGGCCCGGTCAGGGCTACACCTCGACGTGCACGACGGGGCAAGGGGCTGAGTCTAAACAAATTACCCATTCCGTCGTGGCCGGCGAACACCCCCCACGTTCAGGCCGTCGCGCCCACTCGATGGGCGCAGCGCCCTTTTTCCGACGAGAAAACGCCCCCAGTTCCAGTGCTTGCCCCCCTTCCCCGCAGCGGTTGACGTCGACGCAGCGGGTGTGGGGAAGGGGGGCGAGCGAGCGCGACGGCATGAACGTGGGGGGTTAGGTGTTCGCCCGCCCCGACGGAATGGGCGATTTGTTTAGGCCCAGCCCCTAATGCTATGAGTCAGGATTAGGAGCACATCTGATCCTGATCGCCTCCAGTGGACCACGACCTGGAGTGCGGCGGGCCCTCGCCGCCCTGGTCAGCGTCGCGCGGTTTGGACAACCGTCAAGACTCCACGCGCCACGAGACAACGCCTCGCCCGACGTCATTGACAGTGAGTCCCAGGGGCTGTTCGACCCGCTGCAAACGCGCTCGGCGCTGGCCAGGGCGGCGAGGGCCCGCCGCACTCCAGGTCGTGGTCCGCTGGAGGCGGTCGGGGACCACGTGTCCAGATTGTTCTGACACAGCCCCAACCTGCAGGCACCGAGGGCGCAGCGCCCGTGCTGAGGCTCAGAGCGCAGCCTGGAGCTGGATGCGGAAATGGTCGGTCCCGGTCGTGATGTTTCCCGCCGACCAGATGCGGAAAGCATCCGCCTGCACCTTCAGCGAGTGATGGCCGGGATAGAAGCTCAGGCCACCACCGAGCTCCTCCGACTGCGCAAGGCTGCTGCGAGCGGGGTCGTTGGGACGGACCTGGCTGTAGCGCGCCGCCACCTCGACGGGCAGCCACGGCAGCATGTAGCCACCCTGTAGGAACACGCCGTAGCCGTTGCGTGGCTTGTCGGCGGGAACGGGGTTGCCGTCCTCGTCCTCGGCGTTACCGGGGTTGCGCACGCCGTAGCGCGCGAAGATCTCCGAGGTCAGCGAGAGGCCGTAGAGCTTGAACACCAGGTCCGCCGTGCCGTTGTGGTAGTCGGTAGTGCCGCCGTCCCTGGGGCGGGAGCCGAGGATGCCGCGGTTGCCCTTGGCCTCGTCGAGGAATGCGTACGCCGCCCCCAGTGACACCCGCGGTCCCGTGCGCTCGAAATCACCTTCGACGTAGTCGCTGAAGCCGCCCAGCGGCAGCACCTCCACGCGCGCCAGGTACATCAGGCCCAGATCCCCCACGCGGAACGCGTCGCGACCTTCCCCGATGTAGATGCCCGCGTAGTAGCGGAGCCGCCCCAACCCCAGGAAGTCGGTGGAGCGCACGTCCAGGCCGATGTCGCGGTCCAGGTTGAACTCGCTGTTGGCGATGCTGCGGTCCACGAGCTGCAGGTCACCCGACGAGACCACGCGCTGGCGGTTGTAGGGAACCTTGTACTGACCCACGCGCAGCGCCAGCTCGCGCAGCCAGTCGAAGTCCATGTACCAGTCCAGGATCGGCGTGCGTCGGGGAATCCCGTCCTGCACCGCCATGTCGCCGGGGGAGAGGGCGAGCTCGACCTTGTACTTCACGTGCGGGTCGAACATGTTGCCCGCGAACACCAGCCGCGCACGACGGAGCTGCAAGCCATGCTCGGGCAGCTCACCCGCCTCCTTCTCCAGCGTGTACAGGAATTGACCGCGCACGCGGGTGATCAGCGAGAACCGTTTGTCCTTGCTGCGGATCTCCAGGCCCTTGCCGGGACGGAACCGGATGGTTGCAGGGTCCACGGCGTGATCTCCGAGCAGCTTCAGCTCGTAGTCGGGGACCAGCAGCGCACTTTCCCCGCTGGGCTCTTTGGCCGCGGCGGGCAACGCGGCAAGCAGAAGGCTCGCAATGAAGCTGATGATCCTGGGCACCGCGCACCTCCGTCAGCGTCCGCGCGGGTGATGGGCCGCGTGCATCAACCGCGGTCCAACACCGTTCCGCTCCGGCGTCATCCCCGCTCCGGGGGACGACCTCCTCCCCGGCGGGTTCCGCGCGGCACCTTGGTCCACCGCGGTGACGGCGACAACCGCGACGTCGGCATGACACCAGAATGTCACATTGGCGCCCCCCTCCCGACCGACCTGCGGCCCGCCCACCCGGCCAGGACGGGATCACGAAAGGCTTGACGCTCACAACCGTTAGGTTATATAACCATCTGGCAATCCAGAAGCGACACCGGGACCGGTCCTGAGCGGTGCCGGGATGCAACGAAGGATTCCTGCGGATCCCCGAGGTCGGTCAGCCCGACTTCCCAAGAGGAGGAACACGACGATGATGCAGAAGATCACCCCGTTCCTGTGGTTCAACGACAACGCCGAGGAAGCCGTGAATTTCTATGCTTCCATCTTCAAGGACTCGAAGGTCACGAGCATCACCCGCTACGGGGAAGCCGGTCCCGGGCCGAAGGGGACGGTGATGTCCGCCACCTTCCAGCTCGCGGGGCAGGAGTTCATGGCGCTCAACGGCGGCCCGATGTTCAAGTTCACGGAGGCCATCTCGTTCTTCGTGAACTGCGAGACGCAGCAGGAGGTCGACGAGCTCTGGGAGAAGCTCTCCGCGGGCGGCGCCAAGTCGCGCTGCGGCTGGCTCAAGGACAGGTTCGGCGTGTCCTGGCAGATCGTCCCCCGGATCCTGGGTGAGCTGATGGGAGACAGGGATCCCGCCCGGGCGCGGCGCGTGATGGAGGCAATGCTCCAGATGGACAAGCTCGACATCAAACGCCTCAAGCAGGCGTACGAGGGCTGAGCCGGCGCGTGGCCCTTGCCGACGCGCGACGGCGAGGGCCACGATGCGGCGCCATGTCCACCTGCCCGGTCTGCACCTTTCCACTGCGGTCTCACCAGCACGGCAACGTCGCGCTGGAGCTGTGTCGACGTTGTGGCGGCACCTTTGTCTCCCTGGCAGACGCGCACGAGGCGTACGGCGGCCTGGGCAGCCCGGACACCTGGAACGCACAGGAGCTTGCGCCGGGACGGGGAACGCGGGCGCTCCGCTGCCCTCGCGACGCCGCCGCCATGAAGGCCTACCTGGTGACCTCCCACACCGGCGAGGTGGTGGTGGACGTCTGCGGCCAGTGCGGCGGTCTGTGGCTGGATGCACTGGAAGGTGAACGCCTGGCGCGCATTGTGGCCGGCGGCGTGGCCGTACCCGCTTCTCCCGACGAGAAGCCCTCGCTCCGCAGCTACTTCTTCCAGCTCTTCACCGGCATGCCCATCGAGGTGTGGCACCCCACGCGTCGCAGGCCCGTGCTCATCTACATGCTGCTGGCCACGCTGACCGGGCTGTTCCTGCTGGAAGCCTGGGTCATTGCCGGCAGTGACGACGCGGGCCAGGCCTTTGCGCACCAATTCGGGCTGATTCCCCGGGACTACCTGGCGGGATTGCGACCGTGGACGATGCTCTCCCACGCGTTCATCCACGGTGGCGTCGCACACCTGCTGGGGAACCTGTATTTCCTGTACGTGTTCGGCGACAACGTCGAGGACACCCTGGGACGACGACGGCTGGTGTTGCTGTACACCATGGCCCTGGTGGCGGGCGGCGCGGCGGAGATTGCCATGGACCCCGCCGGCGTGGTGCCGCGACTGGGCGCTTCCGGCGCGGTGGCCGGCCTGATGGGTGCGTACCTGGTGCTGTTTCCCAAGGTGCGCGTGTGGGTGGTGCTCTTGTTCGTGCGGTTCAAGACGCCCGTGCTGGCGTACCTGACGCTGTGGCTGTTGTTGCAGGTGGCCGGCGCTTCGCAGGGCGTGCCGGGCGTGGCGTGGTTTGCCCACCTGGGTGGCTTTGCGGCGGGGATTGCCACTGGCGTGGCGTACCGCCGGCTGGGTCGTGACATCGTGCCGGCGCGGGCCTGAGCACCGGACCCCGCCCCTCTGGACAGCTGCGGGGTGGACGTTGCGCCGGTGGGGCGCGGCAGTATCGTTGCGTTCCATGAGACAGCTTGCGGCGCGGGTCTGCTGCCTGGTCGTGACGTTCGGTGTGGCGGGGCTGGAATCCGGATGCGGCGTGCGCTGCGCGAGTGGGGAGGTCCAGCGCGGCTCCGAGTGCTTCCGGCCCTGCAACGCGGACGGTGAATGCGCGGCGGCGGAGCGGTGTGACGACGGCGTGTGCATGGTGGGGGAGCGCTCCGGCGGCACGGCTTCCTCGTCGGGGTCGTTGTCCTCCAGCGCATCCTCCGCGGCGTCCAGCTCGGCCTCCGCGACCTCCTCCGCGAGCTCCAGCACCAGCAGCGGTGGAAGCACCAGCGCGTCCTCGTCGTCGGCGGCGTCCTCCTCGGTACCCAGTGCCTCGGCGACGACGGCGGCTTCTTCCACATCCTCATCCTCCTCGGGTGTCGCCACCAGCAGCTCGTCCGGGGGAACCTCATCGACATCCACGACGACATCGTCCACATCGACGAGCGGTGCCGCTTCCAGTGGGGGCGCGTCCTCCACCAGCGGCACCAGCTCCGCCGCATCCCCCACGTCGTCGGCTGCGTCGTCCGGGTCCAGCGCCTCGTCCTCCTCGTCCTCCTCGTCCTCCTCGTCCTCCTCGTCCTCCTCGTCCTCCTCGTCCTCCGCGTCCACCTCGTCCACCAGCGCGTCCGCCACGTCCACCAGCGCGTCCTCCACCTCCAGCGGCGGCGGGTCCCTGGTCCTGCTGGCAGATGACTTCAACGACGGGGTGCTCTCTCCCGAGTGGCTGCTGTGGCGCCTCGAGTTCCTGGAGGGTGACGGGGTGCTGAGCTCGGTTTCGGCGCCGCGTGACGGATTCAATTACGGGCACTTCGGCAACGGACGCGGCGGCACGGCGGTGACCCACATTGGCGACCCGACGTGGACGGACTACCGCCTCGAGGTGGACGTGATGTCCCTGGGACACGGCACGTTCAACCCCTACAGCGTTGACCCCTGCTACCGCGGCGCGGGTATCAGCTTCCGCGTGCAGGAGCTCTCCGAGAGCTGGAATGAGCCGGCCAACACCTCCTACGGGTTCTCCATCTCCCCGCCGGTGTGCGGCGCCACCACGGGCTCCTGGTCCCTGGCGCGCACGCGCGGCCACTGGATTCCCGGCGTGGGCTGGAGCGCCACACAGGAAGGAGAAAGCGTGGTGCTCCTCTCCGGCAACAGCGCCGCCATCCTTGACGACGTCAACCATCTCACCGTGGAGGTGGTGGGCAATCACCTCACCGTGGTCATCAACGGGGAGCAGGTGGTGGACTTCGATGATCCCGATCCCATCCCCTACGGCGGAATCGCCGCGGGGTGGGGCTGGGATTCGGTGGGATGGATCGACAACGTGGTGGTGACACGCATTCCGCCCCTGCTGCTGGCCGATGACTTTTCCGACGACGTCATTGCGTCCAACTGGCTCCTGTGGCGCATGGAGTTCGCCGAGCAGGACGGGGCGCTCAACGTGGTCTCCGCCCCGCGCAGCGGTTTCAACTATGGGCACTTCGGCAATGGTCGCAGCGCCATGGTGGCCACGCACGTGGGTGACACCACGTGGACCGACTACGTCGTGGAGCTGGACGTGATGTCCTTGGGGTTGGGCACGTACAACCCCTACGGCATTGGCGAGTGCTACCGCGGTGGCAGTGTGGCGTTCCGTGTACAGGAGGCCAACGAAAGCTGGAACGCGCCGGCAAACACCTCCTACGTGCTGGGATTCCAGCCCGCGGTCTGCGGCGCTCCCACCGCCACCTGGGGTCTCCTCCGCGTCCGCGGCCACTGGATTCCCGGCGAGGGCTGGAGCCCGGATGATGAGGGGAGCAGCGTGGAGGTCCTCAGCGGAACCAGCGACGCCATCGCGGAGGAGCTCAACCACGTCACCATCCAGGTCGTGGGCCCACGCATCACCGTGGCCTTCAACGACGTGCAGCTGCTGGACTGGGTGGACGAGGTGGACCCCATCACCCACGGCGGCGTGGCCGTGACGTGGGGCTGGGAGTCCATTGGCTGGATTGACAACGTCGTGGCCCGGGACCTGCGCGCGCCCTGACCACCCCTTCACGACGGAATCACAGGTCCAGGCGGGTGCGCGCTCCTGCGGACGCTCAATGATCTCGTCGTGGTCCAGCACCGGCGGGCGCCAAGCGGTCCTGGCCCCGCCTGACCGGGCACCGCTGTCCTGAGCCCTCCGCTGTCACCCGGGAAATCCTGGGCCAGGCATCCGCGTGGATTGACGTCGTGGCGGCACCGGTTCCCTGGAATCCCCGTGTCTCCGGTGCTACTCGGGCCCGTCCTCATTTCTGGAGAGCGTCATGCCCGTCTCGGTCGGAAGTGCAGCCAGCCTCATCCGTCAGTTGGTGCAGAACCACACCGCGCCCACCGCGCAGCAGCCCACCAAACTGGGTGCCGATGAGATCATCAAGCTCGCGGAAGCAGACAAGAAGCTCAGCGCCGACGAGAAGCAGGAGATCCGCGCCGCCATCTCCCTGCTCTCCAAGGACGGACTGGACGAGGAGGCCAAGCGGCTGAAGGCGTACCTGCAGATCGTGACGGCGGGCGTGCGCCAGGAGGCGGCGCGCGGCGCGGCCGACGGCGTGGTGGACCTTGCCGACGCGCAGGCCCTGGCGAAGCTGGTGGACAAGGACGGCAAGCTGAGCGGTCGCGAGAAGCTGAGCCTGGGCGCCGCCATGGTCGCCTTCAAGATGACCGACGAGGCGCGCGCGCTGCTCGCGAGCAAGCTGGAAGGCAAGTCGCCGGTGACCAGGGTGACGTCGCTGGCCGACCTGCCGGCAGGCACCTACCAGGTCCCGGTGTTTGGCGTGGGCCAGACCAACGAGGCCACCACGCTGGAAGTGGTCAAGTCCGCCAGCGGCGCCATCACCGCGCGACTGGCCGGCGTCCCCTCGGAGTTCGGCCACGACTTCCCCGGCACCATCACGCTGTCCGACGGGAAGGGCAAGGCGGAGGTCACCAGGAACGACAGCAGCACCACCCGCACCACGCGCTCCGTCAACGTGGACCTCAAGGTGGAGAACGGCCGACTGCAGGCGAGCACCAGCTGGAGCGTGACGGGAGAGTCCTACTACTACCACAGCCTCAAGGGCACCGACTGGCACTGGTTCTCGTCGTACGGCGGCGCCTACGTGGGCGACATGGACCCGCTGAAGCCCGCCACGCTGCAGTCGTTCAAGACGCCGGTCTCCCGCGGGTACTCGGGCAATGACGGACGCAACGTGGAGCTGCACGTCTACGGCGACCGCGTCATGATCGGGATGGGCAACGCGTACAGCTACGGCGGCACGCTGCCGGTGGGACCGGGCGGCAACATCCAACACGGAAAGTTCACCGGGAACGTGCAGCCCGATGGCTCGTTCACCATCAACCGCACTGAGCACTTCTATCCCAGCTACACCGAGTCCGTGACGTTCCACGGCCGCTTCTCACCGGAAGCCATGGCGGCCATGAAGCCGGTGCTGTGGCCCAACGGGTGACGACGGAGTGGGCGGCGGGGATTTCCGGGATTCCCAAGGAAAGGGAGGCGGAAGTCAGAATACAGAAGTCAGAAGGCGCTGTGCGGTCGGCGGCGCGGGAGGCCTTCTGACGTTGATTCCCAGCGAAATCCCGACAACCCCATAGAGCTCGTTCTGGAAGAGGTCCGCCAAGGCAGCCAGAAGTCCGTGGCATGAGCCAGGGTGCATTGCGGGCGCGAGTCGCGTTGGTGGTACCGCTGTCCCGCTCTCTTAGCTTAGTCGGCGTGGCGCGGCCGGTAACCGCTTCGCGTTGCGCACCTCTGGGAGAACGCCGGAGCGTGCGTTGCGTGCGCGAGTCGCGTCGATGGTACCGCCGTCTGGTTTTCAGCCTCGTATTCTCGTCGGCGTGGCGCAAGGTATCCGCTTCGCATTCGCTCGGAATAGCGCGCAGGGGGATGCGTCGCGAGCGCGAGTCGCGTCGCTGGTACCTGTCTCGAATTTTCTCGTTTGGCGTGGGCTCGTCTGGTACCCGCTTCGTCTTTCTCATCTCTTCGGTACCGCCTGCCTTCCGCCTTCCGTCTTTCCGTTTCGTTCTTCCGTGTTCCGTCGTGGTGCTCCTTGCTGTTGGGTTGAGAAAGAAAA
>JBFMGU010000114.1:0-33315 GCA_040752415.1 Myxococcota bacterium | reverse complement strand
CTTCGCCTACCCATGCCCGTAGGTTCACAATATCGATGGCGTCATTCCCCGTGGCGCAGCCATTCTTGTCTGCGATTCCGCGGCCAAGGGCCATCACACTTCCCCGGCCAATCTGAACTGAATGGGAACCGCTGTAGGGTGTTCGCGCGCCTCGCCGACCTGGAATCGGGTGTGGGGGCAGGGGCGGGCGAACGCAGCGGCCTGAACGTGGGCACAGGCAGAAGTCCAGCCGATCATGGACCCGCAGGAGACGGATCAGCCCTACGACATCAGGGAACGTCGCGTGGCCGTGTTCCCGGGCGTGCCTTGACATCGAGCATTGACAACGCGCACCCGACGGCGCTTCGCTGCGCCCATGCGCATTGCCCACCGCTTTGAAGGCGGCGCCATCCGGGTTCTCGACGCGCGTCGGTGCGACGACGTGGTGCTTGCCCTCCAAGGGGACAACGCCGCGGACTTCAAGCAATGGTTCTCCTTCAAGGTGCTGGACGCGCGCGGTGAGCGCTGCCGCTTCCGCATCATCGACGCCGGCAAGGCGACGTTTGCCCACGCGTTCGATGGCTACCGCGCCTGCGCCTCCGTCGACGGGGAGCACTGGTGGCGCGTGCGCACCCGCTTTGACGGGGAGACGCTCACCATCCTGGACCGGCCGCGCGCGAACGCGGTCCACTACGCCTACTTCGCTCCGTACCCCGCGAAGCGGCGCCGGTCCCTGCTGCGGGCCTGCGCTGACGCACCCCTTGCCGGTGTCCGCACCCTCGCGCGCAGCACTGCTGGTCGGCCGGTCGACGTCGTGGAGGCGGGCGCGGGGCCACGTCAGGTGTGGCTCATTGCACGACAGCACCCCGGCGAGACCATGGCCGAGTGGTTCATGGAAGGACTGCTGGGCCGCCTGCTCTTCGCGGATGACCCCATCTCCGACGAGCTTCTGGCCCGCGCCACATTCCACATTGTCACCTGCATGAATCCCGACGGCGGCGCGCTCGGCAACCACCGCACCAACGCCGCGGGCTGCGACCTCAACCGCGCCTGGATGGAACCTGGCGACGATGCGCCGGAAGTGCTCGGGGTGCGCGAAGCCATGGAAGAGACCGGCGTCGACCTGTTCCTCGACGTCCACGGCGACGAGCGCACCAACTTTGTCTTCGCCGCCGGCTGCGAGGGTAACCCCGGCTATGACGAGCGACTCGCCAACCTCGAGGAGCTCTTCCTCGACGCGCTCGCCAACCTGGACCCGGATTTCCAGACGGAGCGCGGCTATCCCCTGGACGCCCCCGGCGACGGCGACCTGACCACCGCAGCCAACTTCATTGGCGAAGCCTTCGACTGCCTGTCGCTCACCTTGGAGATGCCCTTCCGCGATCCCGAGGCGACCGCGCACACCGTCGAGGGCTGGTCCCCGCCGCGTGCCATGCGGTTTGGCGCCAACGTGCTGGAAGCCATCCTCACGGGCCTGGATGCGCTCGAGTAACGACGACGGAGGCAGTCTGGGCAAATGTGGACGGACAAGGGTGCGCGGGGTCACTCTGCCGCTCTCATTGATGATGTACCCACTCGGAAGCTCTGCCTATGCACGCTTCAAACACCCAGCGCCACCGCTTGGCGAACCCGCGCCCCTTCGTACGGCACGTGACGGCGGGAACGGGAATGACGTGGCTGCGCCTTGGGAAAGTTCCACCAGGGCCCGGCGCTTCAGCGTTACAGCGGCTCCCGCTGAAGCTGACCGGCGCGCCCGGCGAGCCCGGGAACGTGGCGCACCCGTGTGGCGTCGATGTCCAGGTCCTCCTCCGCGACCGATCAATTTGGCTTGCGCCCGCGCCAGGCCGCACCGAAGAAGAGGCCCAGGAGGAGCCACGGCACCTTCTCCCCATCAACCTGCTCGGAACAGGCGCACCGGGATGCTGGCGCATTCCCTCCCGTCCCGGTCGGCGCGGCCGCGGTGGTGCTGGTGAAGGTGTCCGCCACGCCCCCCACCGTGAGCACGGTGTCGGCGCTGCCGCGGAAGCTCGACGACGAAGTGTGGCGGACGCAGACGGTCTGTCCGTTGCTGACGACGCCCTCCGCGCCGGTGAACGCACCCGCGCAGCCAACCGAATACTCACCTCCGCTGACCGACACCGTGGCGGGGCCGTCGATGCCGAGAATGGTCACCGGCGCCGAGGTCACCAGCGTGCCGCGCGCCACGTCGTCCACGTCGACGAAGCTGAACGCGTCGGGAGTGGTATCCGCCACGGCCGGTTCGGCCTCCGTAACGCTGGTGAACGTGTCGGAAACGCCGCCGACGGTGAGCACGGTGTTGGTCGCACTGCTGAAATCCGCGGACGACGTGTGACGCACACACACCGTCTGCCCGTTGCTGATGACGCCTTCCGCGCTGGTGAAACCGCCGGCACAGCCCAGGGAGTACTCACCGCCGACAATCGACACCACGGCAGGGCTGTCGATGCCCGTGATCGTGACGGACGCGGAGATCACCACCGCTTCGCGCGTCACGTCGTCCACGTCGACAAACGTGAACGCATCCGGCGTCGTGTCGGGTGTGACCGACTCCGCTTCCGTGACGCTTGTGAACGTGTCGGAGATGCCACCCACGGTAAGCACGGTGTCCGTTGCGGTGCTGAATGACGAGGACGAGGTATGACGGACGCAGACGGTCGCGCCGTTGGTGAGGACACCATCCGCGCTGGTGAAATCGGCGCCGCAACCAATCGAATACTCGCCGCCACTGACCGCGACGGCGGCCGGGCTGTCGATGCCCCGGATGGTGACGGGAGCGGAGGTGACCGGCGTGCCGCGCGCCACGTCCGTGACGTCGACAAAAGTGAATGCCTCCGGGGCGGTATCCAACACAACCGGCTCGGCCATGGTGGTGCTGGTGAACGTGTCCGCCACGCCGCCAATGGAGAGCACGGTCTCGGTGGTGCTCTCGTAGCTCGATGAGGACGTGTGGCGCACGCAGACGGTTTCTCCGTCGTTGATGACGCCCTCCACGCTCGTGAACTCCACCCCACAGCCGATCGAGTACTCGCCGTCGATGATCGAGACCGCGGTGGGAGTGTTGATGCCGCTGATGACGACCGGTGCGGAGGTGACCACCGTCCCGCGTTCCACGTCGACCGCATCAACGAAGCTGAAGGCGTCGGGAGAGCTGTCCGTGAGGTCGCAGACGTCCCCCACGCCGTCGCCGTCGCTGTCCTGCTGGTCCGCGTTGCTCATGTCCGGACAGTTGTCCAGGCTCGCGTCAACGCCGTCGCCGTCGACGTCATCCACGCAGTCATCGAGGTGGCTGACGTGACCAGTGGACGTGAGCCTGGTGACACACAGCCGTGAGGGCGTCATCAGGAAATTGTCGAGCGGAGCGACCGTGCGCACGGTGGTGTCATTCACGGCCAGCGGGGCGTCCGCGGAGTACCACGGCGGGCTGATGAGGCCGGGCTCGTACGTCCGCACGGCGGGCTCGATGTAGCGCGAGGTCAACCCCGTCTCCGTGGGCATGTGGATGATGCCATTGTGCGGGAGCTTCATGATGAGCAGCTGGTCACCGCCGTTGCCGCCGGGCGGCTGGGGCACCGACCCGCTCCAGCCCGAGACCACGAGGCCGTCCTGTATGTGCGCCACGCCGAAGAGCCCTTCGTTGGAGGTGCCGTCGTAGGTGGTGAACCACTCCAGCCCCAGGTTGGCATTGACCTTGGCGGCCCACGCAGCCATGCCCAACGCCGTATCCCCCACCACGACGAAACCGTCCGCGGTCGGCGTGATGTCCCACAGGTTGTCGAGCTGCGAGTCGCCGCCCTGGGTCACAAGGTCAGGCCCGTTGGGCAGCGTGGCCTCCCAGCCCAGGTCCTGGAAGATCAGCGCATGGCGCACGTCGCTGCCGTCGGGACCCATGCGCATCAACCACGCCGAGGCCGTCATGAGAACCGTCCCCGTGGCCACACCGACGGCGAAGAGCGTGCCATCCGCTCCTTCCGTGACACTGTTGAACGTCGCGGCGCGCCCCGGGAGATGAAGCCGCTTGGACCAGACCACCGCGCCGTCGTTCGGATTCAGCCGAGCAATCCAACCATCGCGCGCACTGGCGCCCTCGATAAGCTCATAGTGTCCGACGGCGATGATGTCCCCGTCCCGGTTGATCAGCACGTCGTAGAAACGCTGCGGCCGGGTGTCGTTGGAATCGTCGTAGGTCCTGGACCACTGCACGTCACCCACGGCGTTCACCCGGAGCGCGCAGCCTTCCGCGTCCGCGTCCACGGTGTGTCCCACCACGACGAGGTCATACTGGCCGGGCGCGGTCTCGATGGCGGCGGCGCTCTTGGCATTGCAGTACACCGAGGCGGCCTTGGTGACGGGACCGTAGTCGTAGCGACGACTCCACAGCAGGTTGCCATCGACGTCATGCTTGGCAATCCAGTGGGCGCTGGGCTCACCGACGACGACGAAGCTGTTGTCGGGAAGCGGCAGGATCCTGGACGGCTTGCTGCGGATGGCAAAGAGGTTGTAGCGGCGGCTCCACTGGAACGCGCCGTGCGCGTCCAGGCGGATGAGCTCACCGTTGCTTCCGTAGGCGTATCCCGTCGCCACCAGCACGCCATTGTCGGGCATTGCCACAATGGAGGACTCCGCGAACCCCGTGGGCGTGTCCATGTCTTCGATCGCCATGGCCCAACGCTGATCAGAGCCAGAGGTGCGCGCCGCGCTCGACGCCTGGGTGCCACCATTGGCAGAAGCGTCATCCGCCGGCGCGGCGCGAATCTCCTCGTGGATCAGCGTACTGGTCGGCGTCTGCCAATTGGCGACCTCGAATCCCAGGATGGAAAGATCCATTCCTGCTTGCACGCTGATACCGCTGCCCAGCGTCCACCACGGGTCGACGGTGGGAGTCACCTCCGTTGTGCCGAAACCCTCCAGCGCGGCCCACACACGGCCACCGGAAAGGCACTCCGAATCCTCCAAGGCGACGTAAAGCCCGGGGGTGAGCCGGGTGTAGACTCTTCCGTTGAACTGCGTCTGGTCCGTCAATTGTGGCGGTGTGAATTCCATGGGCAGGGAGAGGTCTTCGCTGGAATGGAAGAACTGCTCTCCCGCGGGCCGACGTCCGTCGTAGCCGACCTCCACCTTGTTGTGGAAACGCTTCTGCACCCCGGTCACCACCTCCGCCGCCATGTCGCCCCGGAACCCGACGCTGTGCTGCACCTCGAAGTTGACGTGGATGTTGACCGGCCCGGCGGGAATCTGGGCCACCGGGAAGCACAGGTTGTAGAGCTGCTGCTCACCGCCCGCCGGCACGTGGGCAGAGGTCCGCGCTTCGGCACTGAGCGTCATGTCGGTGTCGAAGGTCCCCACCATGCGCATGGCGCCGTTGCGGAATCGCAGCTCCAGGTGCGGCTTCAGGATGTGTCCCTCGACCTGACCGCTGATCTTGATCCCCACCACCGGCTCGAGGTCGTTGAAGTTGATGGGCTGCGGGTGGTGGTCCTTCTCGTTGTAATTGTTGGGATGCGGAGGCGGGAACGGAGGGCCGTAGTACACGCTGAAGCGGTCCAGCGAACGCGGCTGGGAGACATGCACGGGCTGGTCGACGTGCTGCGTGGTACCGCTGCAGAAGGCGGCGCTGACGTAGAGGTCCGCCAGGCGATCGTCCAGCGCGCGCTGCAAGGTCACCGTCCAGGTGGTGCGCGGATTGTTGGCGTCGCCCGGATCCTTCACCACGTTCGTCACGCGCCCGTTGCGGAACGCCTCCGGAATGGCGTCGGTCACGAGGGGAAAGGACGGGTCTTCGCTGATGTAGAACTTCGCATTGCCGGGGGTCCAGGTGTCGAACTCGCAGGTGGCGTTGGTGGACTCCGCGATCAGCGTGAAGGTCCATTCCTGGTCGTTGGCCAACGGCGGACCGAGTGGCGGGTTCAGGCCATGGTTGTCCCGCGCGTTCAGGAAATATCCTTCGGTGATCTCGATCTGATCGTAATCGGATTCGGGAATGGCGCTAAGCGCTTCATTCCCCAGGATGGCCAGGCTGCCCCAGTGCAGCATGTAGACGTCGGGCTGGAGAATCATCTCCTCGTCCGCGTGGACGGTCAGGGGCACGAGCCCGCTGTTCAACCGGTCCACCAACGCGGCGACGTTGTCGCTGGGCACGCGTAGCGTGATGTTGTCGACGGGGAGCAGCGTGGCCTCCAGCGGCGCCACCGGCCCCAGCGTCCCGGCGATCAACGAGTCCTGGACGGCACCCACGTTGACCGCGAGGTCGTCCATGTCGGGGATGATGGTGGCGCCGCGGAACTGACCGTGGTCGGCGTTGTCCGCCTGAAACCCCACCGTGACTTCCGTGTAGCCATCCGCCGCGGGAGTCTGGCTCACGAGCTGGAAGCCGGAGACCCGGATCTCGTCGACATAGTTGGCGAAGCCGTCGCAGCTGCCGGGATCCAGGGAGTAGGGGCGGGGGCTGACCGCCGCAACGGACGTGAGCGGGATGAGCAGCATGAGGACGGCGGACAGAACCAGGGGACGTCGATTGGACATCTTCTCTCCCATCCAACTCGCTGGCGACGGCGCAGGGCTCCCCACGTCACGGCCCTCGCGGAGCCGGCGTATGCCAGGAGTCCCTGGAAGGACCGAGGCAGGTTCTTGTCGGCGTGCTCCCTTGTCAAGGTGTCGCGACGTCGTCGTCCGCGAGTGCGGAATGCCCGCGCGGCAAATCACGACGACGACGCGTCCCTGATGTGAGGGCGGTCACACGTCGTCGGTCCAGCGTGCTGGTGATGGTCGAGGCCGGTTGTTGGGAGTTTGGGAGCTGCGTCAGCTGCGTCAGAACAAGTTGGCCAATTCGGTCCGATGCCCTCGAACACCTAACCCCCCACGTTCATGCCGTTCTGCGAGAGCGTCGGACCGAATTGGCCAACTTGTTCTGACGCAGCCCCTACGCAGCCCCTTGGTTAGCGTGGACCTGGAACTGCTTCGCGGCATTTGACGAACCGACGGACGCCAGGGATTTCAGCGCGACTGGGGCATCCCTTCGTGCAGCGCACGCAACACCCGGCGCTCCATGCCCGCGCCGATGAGCAACGCCTCGGTGCGACGCACGCGCAACCACGCTTCGTCGACGAGGGCAGCGGCATCCTCGACGGGCCAGCGCGCCTCCAGCTCCCGCAACCAACGACCGCAGTCCTTGACGGCATCCCGGCAACGCGGTGGGCACACGCGGTAGAGCCACCGGAGGACTCCCAGGTGGTGCGCAAACGGGAAGGACCTTTCCAACGACGGGAGAACCGGCGCCGCTTGAACGGTGGGATGCCGCGGGTCGGCGAACACGGGAACAGTGGAGCCAGCGGGCTGGGCGGGTGGAAGGTGCATGCCGGGAACGTAGCGACGGCGAGACGTTGGGGAAGGCCCATCCGCTCCTCATCCCGCAGCGGTCGGACGGTGCCGGGCCGTATCTTGCGGCGGTGTTGGGTGGGCCGCTCATGCGCCCATGTCGGCGAGGCGGGCGAACATCACCCCCCACGTGGTCAGGGACCCCGGCGCTCGGCGTCGTCCCGGCCTGGCGACGGCGTCCCATTGTGACGTGACGCGCAGACTTCGCGGAAGGCCGAAGTCCCGGTGAAGTGGACGAAACACCTCGCGTGGGCGAGCATCTCGTCGCGCTCGATGGTACCGGGGCGGCGGAGGTGACCATGCGGAGTGGGAAGGCATCGTTGCTGGCGTTGCTGGTGCTGGGTGGTTGCGCCGGAGGAAAAGCCGCGCAGCGGGCCGACGCTGACGACGGCAAGCGACACCTGGGAATCGTGGTTGATTCCGGAATCCTGGACCAGGGGAACGTCTCCGCGGCCTGGTTGGGCTACGGCGCCGCGCTCGCCGTGGGGTGGACCACCGCGGATGAGAAGAAGGAGGCTCCCAACCTGTTCCACGTCGAGCTGGAGGCGCGCAAGAGCCTGCGCCAGATCTGGAAGGAGCTGAACGAGAAGACGCCGGAGAAGGATGCCTATCTCGACGAACTGGCGCAGATCATCGACGCGGGATTCGGCGCGGAATACGTCGTCACCAGCTTTGCCCTGCCGGGGTACACCCTTACCGCGGAAGAGGTTCGCGCGCTTAGACTTGCTGAGTTTGACGCCTGGAGGCGCCAGACCATGCCAACCCACAAGCCGCTCACGCTCGCGCGGGTGGAGCCGGACAAGAGCTTCCGTCAACCCGTGGTCCTGGGACATGGCCTGTTCTCGACGGAGGAGGTGAAGGCCCGGTCCGTGCGCTGCGGCTCCGTGCTGAAGACTTTCCCCGCGCGTCTCTCGGAGTTCGAAACCCAGGCCAGGCAGAGCGAGGCGCGGCCCTACGTCTTCTCCTCCCGGGAGGACCTGCTGCGCACACTCACCGACGAGGCCACCGCCGTTGCGGCCCGGGAACGTGGGGTGCACTGGGCGTCGCCGCGCGTGCGGATGGCGTATTTCCTGGTGGGCTTCTGCCACGTGGACAAAGGTGCCATGACCAGCGCGGAGCGCGTGCTGCGTCAGCTCCTGGTCTTCAATCCCCACGACGTGGAAGGGATGTCCGAGCTGGCCCAGGCGCTGCTGGGGCAGAAGCGGTTCCAGGATGCACTGCCGCTGCTGGAGGCCGCGGTGCGCCTGGAGAGCGACGACGGATGCACGCGCGCGCGTCGGCTGCGCCAGCTGGGGTTCGCGCTCATCGAACTGGACCGTCTCGAGGAGGCGCGCCTGGCCTACGAGGAATCATTGCGCTGGGAGCCCAAGCACCCGAATCCCCCCCAGGAGCTGGCGTACATCGAGAAGCTGCAGCGACGGAAAGGCACCCCGCCCGAGAAGCCCGTACCGAAACCGGGTCCCACGACGGGCAACACCAAGCAGACCATCTCCGTGTGCACCGAGAAGCAGTAAGGAGCTGAGTCAAGATAAGTTGCCCACCTGGTCTTGACCGCCTCCAGTGGACCACGACGTCCGCAACCCCGCTGGGCATCTTGTTCTGACGCAGCCCCTGACCCTTCACGACCGCTGGATGACCGCGGCGACGGCCGGCACCGGCTGGACGCGGCTCTGGAACTGCGCGGCACGCACCACCACGACGCTCCAGCCCCTGTCCGCGCCGAAGCGCGCACGCAGCTCCTCCTCGGT
Source organism: Myxococcota bacterium (assembly GCA_040752415.1). Taxonomy (GTDB): domain Bacteria; phylum Myxococcota; class JACRCW01; order JACRCW01; family JACRCW01; genus JBFMGU01. The sequence goes on along the minus strand of JBFMGU010000114.1, from coordinate 24,196 downwards.
GACCTTGAGCGGGGTGTTCGGCATGGGAAACTCGACGGCAAACGCGAGCAGGTAGTACCGGCCCCCCGGCAACAACGTCCGCGTCAGCTCGTCGACGAAACGGTCGCGCACGTGGGACTCCAGGACGTGGAAGAAGCCGCAGTCCACCACCGAGGCAAAGCGGTCCGGCAGGAGCGACGGCTGCAGCGCGTCACCCACGCGGAACTGCACCCGCGGCAGGAGATCCGGCAGCTGCCCCGCCCGGGTGCGCGCCTCGGCAATGGCCTTCTCGACGATGTCGATGCCCACGACGTGCAGCCCGCGCCGCGCCACCTCCAGCACCAGGTCGCCCGTGCCACACCCGACATCGAGAACCGGGCCCTCGGGCGGAACCTCGTCGAGGAGCGCGGTCATGCCTGGCTGGGCCTTGCCCACGTCCCAGGGAGCGGTCTCCCGGTACACGTTGTGGAAGAAGTCTGCGCTGAACCGGCTCATGTCATGCCTCGAGGTGACTCTCGCGTGGTGTTTCCCTGTCTACTGCCAAGCGTTTGCGCGCACCCGGTATGACGATGTGGGCGTTGTCTTGCGAAGCACCCTCCGTTCATCCACGCCGATATGCCAGGCTACGCTGCGCCCCGGAGGTTGCCCATGAAGGTCGTCTCCAGTCCCGCTCCGCAGGTCCGCAATACCGAGCCTTCCACGACGGAAGCCACCACCCAGGCCCACGCCACCACGTCGCCAACACCGGCGGAGACCAGCACACCGTCCTCCGCGGAGGCTCCGCGCAGCGACGGCTACGAGGTGTCCAACCCGCGCCTCCGCCTCCCCGTCGATCGCGCGGGGACCACGGTGCCCGCCGGCGACACGCGACTGCAGGGCGCCGTCACCACCGCACGCTCCGCCAGTCAACTCGCGGGAGCACGCGGCGGCGGCAACAACGGCGTGGGCAACGGGCTCAACGGCACGGAGACCTCGCTGCGCACGTCGGGGTCCGGGCGCATCCCGGCGTCGTCGTGGGACAACCCCGCGCAGCTCCTGGGGCGACTCACCCAGACGCCGCGCGGCGGAGAGGCGGGGAACAGCCAGTACCGTTGCGGTCCCTCCAATCTGCTGGGCGCCGCCCTCATGAACGGTCCCGACGCCACCGCGCGCTTCCTGGAACGCTCCGCCGACAGCGCCGACGCCACGCGGCTCCCCGCCGCCAGTCAGCAGGAGCTGCGGGACATTGCCGGTCGCGTGCGCAACCGCACCGCCACGTACGAGGATCTCTCGCGCGCGCAGGGGCTCCTGTACCAGGCGGGCAACACGCGCTCGTCGCTGCAGCTCGCGGTGGAGCAGCAGTTGGACAGCCGGCGTCTCAACGCCTCGGAACGGCGGGAGCTGCGGGGCTACTACGACGACATGATGGCCAACCGCCCCGTCACCGACGCGCGCGCCACCCGCGTGGGCGAGCTGCTCACGCGCGCCAGCGGACAGCCCACCACGGTCTCCCTGGTGCGTGATGAGCACCACCCCGACGACCCGAGCCGCGAATACTACTCGGTTTCCGTGGGCGGTCGCACCACGGCCACGGACCGCTCCGGCTTCGACGATCACGAGCTGCGCACGCTTTCCTCGTCGGGCGGAGGGTCGCCGCGCGCGGAGAGCCTGGACATCTCCGTGGCGCATCCCACCGAGGAACTGGTGGGCCGGCTGCGTCCCGGTGAAGCGGCCACCATCCGCGTCTCCGGCACGCCGCCTCGCGACGGGGATCCCGGCACTCCGGATCACTTCGTCACCGTGGGACGACGCCCCGACGGCACCGCGTACCTCTACAACCCCGACCCGGCGCGGGGTGACCACACCCTGTTCACCGGTGGTCGCGGCGGCGAGCAACCCGCCAACTTCCTGCGCGAGCTGCGCCGCTACGACGAGCGCATCAGCTTCGACGGCGACGGAGACCAGCCCAACACCACCGTCTCCACGTTGCAGTGACGCGCCGTTCAACCTACCAGACCGGATTGCGAACCCGGGGATTCCCGACGAAGTTGTCACGCCGCTTGCCTCCGTCTGGCAGCGGGCGCCCGCTGGGTCCGAGCGAAAGCGGCACTTCATGCCGCAGTCCGAAAGGGTGCGGGCACCGCTCCGATTCGTGAAACTGCGAACGCCCGCACCCGTGCCACGTCGGGGAACGTGCCGGCCTGTCCACAAGAGCGAACGCTGCCGGCACTTTCGGACTGCGGCATGAAGTGCCGCTTTCGCTCGGACCAGCGGCGCGCCCTCTGCCAGACGGAGGCAAGCGGCGTGACAACTTCAACGGGAACCGCTGTAGGAAACGCCCCACGGCTGCGGCGTCGGCTCACGCCCTGGATACCGGCTGGGCACCACCGGCGCGGCTGCTCCGGGGACACCACGGTGACGACGTCAGGTGACCAGGTTGGTTCGTGCTCGACTAAACGGTTAGCGACATCTCCACCCGCGGAAGCTGGAACGAGAACGTGGTGCCCGCCTCCACGGTGCTCACCACGCCCACGGTCCCCCCGTGCGCACGCATCACGCTGGCGACGATGGGCAGGCCCAACCCCGTTCCTCCCTGCTCGGAGCGCGTGGTGAAGAAGCGGTCCCAGATGCGCGGCAGGTTGGCCGGGCTGATGGCGGGACCGTGGTTGTGCACGGACGTACGGAGCCCTTCCTCCACGTCGTCGACGCGGACGGTGATGGGCGTACCCGGGGTGGCGTGCTGGACCGCGTTGTCGACCAGGTTGCCCAGCGCGCTGGCCAGGTGGCCGCGGTGACCGCGCAGGCGCGTGCATCGCGAGACATATTCGAGACGGAGTGACGGATGGTTGCGCCGTGCCACCTCCGCTTCCACCAGGGAGCGATAGTCCAGCACCTCGTCGAGCTCCGGGGCCGCCTCCACGCGGGAGAGCTCCAGCAGGCGTGTCACCAGGCGGTCCAGGCGGTGCACGTCGCCCAGGATGTTGCGCAGGAAGCGCGTGCGCGCCGCCGGGTCATCCGCCGCGCCCTCCAGCAGGAGCTCCGCCGCACCGCGCATGCTGGTGAGCGGGCTCTTGAACTCGTGGCTGATGTTCGCGCTCAGCTCCGCCACGTAGCGCGCCCGTTCGTCCAACGTGTGCGCCATGACGTCGAAAGCGCGCGCCAGCTCGCCAATCTCGTCGGGACGGTCCAGGTGCAGGCGCTGGGAGCGGTCGCCGCGGGCAATGGCGGTGGCCACGCGCGTGAGACGGGAGAGCGGACGCGAGATGGTGGTGGCCAGGAAGAGCGAGATGATGGTGGAGAACAACAGCGACGCCAGCAGCACCCGCAGCAACGAGATCCGCAACCGGTGCATGGCCGCCCACACCGGCGTGGTGGAGCGCGTCACGTACACCACGCCCAGCACCGTCTTCGTGCGTGGCGCCATGATGGGCAACGCGCTGCACAGGAAGAGCAGGTTGGTGTCGGTACCAAAGCGCATGTGCGAGCCGTAGCGCCCTTCCAGCGCCCGCTGGATCTCCACGCGCGCCGCCATCGTGCTGGGCGCCGGCACGCCCCCGTCGACGCTGCCGCTCTCCTCCACCACCTCCTCCCAGCGCGCATAGGAGTCCGCCACCACGTTCCCCTGGGCGTCCAGCAGGCGGAGGCGCGCGCGCGTGTCCTCGGAAATGTCCCGCAGCAGGGCGGAACGCTCGGGGAGGCGGAGGCCGGTCTCGTCGGAGAGAAGCATCTGCCGCAGCACCTCCGCCTGGTGCACCATGTCCTGCTCCTGCGCGCGCAACATCTCCCGCTCGTAGAACCGCGCGAAGCTGATGCCCGCCACCGGCACCGCCACCAGGAGCAGGTGGACCGCCAGGAAGCGCACCCAGATGCGGTTGGGTAGCGCACGCAGCCGGGCCACCAGGCCATCCGCCGACGACGTCATCCGGAGACCTCGCGGGCGCGGTAGCCCAGGCCATGCACCGTCTCGATGGGATCACATCCCAGCGGCTGCAGCTTGGCGCGGATGCGCTTGATGTGCGTATCCATGGTGCGCTCCGTGACGTGGTTGTCATGCGCGTAGGCGCGCTGGACCAGTTGCGCGCGCGTGAGCACGTGACCGGGCCGCTCCAGCAGTGCCTGCAAGACGCCAAACTCGGTCACCGTCAACGTGACGCGTTCACCGGCAACGCGCACCTCGTGCCGGGACAGGTTCATCTCCACCGGCCCGTGGGTGATCACGTCGTCCTGCGCCGGCTTCCTCGTCGTCACCGCGGGCTGGCTCCGACGCAGCACGGCCTTGACCCGCGTGGCCAGCTCGCGCGGGCTGAAGGGCTTGGTGACGTAGTCATCACCGCCAAGCTCCAGGCCCAGGATGCGGTCCACCTCCTCCGCGCGCGAGGAGAGAAACACCAGGGGCAGGTTGCCTCTCTCCCGGATGCGTCGACACAACGTCAGCCCATCCATCTCCGGCATCAGGATGTCCAACACCACGAGGTCAATCCCGCCGCGTTCCAACATGCCCAGCGCCTCGCTGCCGTCGCGCGCGGTGAGCACACGCAGTCCCTCCCGCTCCAGCGCGTACTGCACCACGTCACGGATGTTGGCTTCGTCGTCGACGACCAGGATGGTGGACATGCTTGGCTCCCAGGACACCTTGGGTAACACATCCGCGCTCACGTGGCCGTCTCACTGTTCTCCGCCACCAGCGCATCCAGCCCATCCACCCGGTGCACCAGCTCGGCCACCAGCTCCTGCGTGCCGGCGTCCAGTGTCCCGGACAGCCGCACCAGCTCGGCCTGGACCCGCAGTCGCGCCATGAGCTCAGCCACCTCGTCGAGCTCGCGGGCGAAGCGGAAGCGGAGGGAGCGGAGGCGCCGGATGTCCTGCACCCGACTCCACGTGGTGACCGCGGCGCGGGCGTCACCTCGAGCCTGCAGGTCGCGATGCCGGGCCAACGCGTCCGCCTCCGAGAACTCCGGCAACCCCAACAGCCGATCAATCTCCGCCACCCGCGCCACCGCGCCCTGCACGCGGGCGTTCAGCGTGTGGATGGCTTTCTCGTCGGGAAGAAGCCCACCCAGGCCGCTGTCATGCGCGCGACGCAACGCCTCCGTGAGCTCCCCGCTGGGTGCATCCGGGACCGCGCGGGAGAGCAGGAAGGGCCCATGCAGCGGCCAGAACAACAAGACCAGCGCGGCGTCCATCCACGACCGGGAACGTGTCCCGCGTTGCAGCAGCACCACCGCGGCGCAGCCGGCCCCGACCAGCAGGTAGAGGATGGTGAAGTCCAGGAGGCGCATGGCTCACCGCCCGTCCACGTCGTCAACGTAGATGCCCTGCGCGGATTGGATGCTGGTCTGGACGCTGTCGGCGAAGCTTCCCTCATACGCGCGCATGAAGGGGATGTGTTGCGCCTTGGGACGCAGCAGCCACGGGCGCAAGGACCAGCTCATCTGCGTCCCGACGAGCGCGAACACGCTCAGCAACGTGAAGGCCACCAGGCGCCGCGCCGTGGGGACCGTGGCGTGGATGCCGCGCGCCAGCAGTGCCACGCCGGCCATCCCACCCACGCCGCACGACGTCACCGTCACCAGGATCACGCGGTGGTATCCGGCTCCCATGGCGTCGGCGAGGAGGATGACCGGTGCCAGCGCGGCGACGATGAGCGTCCCCAGCGCGAGCGCACCGAGAACCAACGCCGCATCCCGCTGCGCGGAGCCCCGGACGTCGACCGCGGACCGCATGGCCGTCAATGCGGGCGTGGAGATTCCCGCCGTCAGCAGCACCGCGAGCGGCATCTTGATGGCGGCGTAGAGGATCTGCAGGCCGCCGCGGTGGAACCCCAGGGTGGCCCCGAAGACCGCGGAGCAGACCGCAATGGTGATGAGAAGCGCACGCGAGGTGGGCAGCAGGTCGGTGGTGTTCTGGATGTGATGCAGGAACGCCGCGCGGTCCCTCAGGAGCTGATCCACGACGTGGAGCCCGGAAGCGGGGCTGGCCTTGGGCGACTCTGCGGCGGTGGGCGGGAACAACGTGCCGGTGATGGTGTGCATGGTCGGTCCTCTTCAGAGCAGGCGGCCCAGCATCTGCGCGCCAATCCCGACGGAGATGGCCGACCAGACGCCGAAGATGGGGACGGCGCGATGTGCCTGTGCATTCGCGAAGAGCTGATGGAACAACGCGCGCAGCGCCACCAGGGCGCCCAGCAGCAACGCCAGCGACGCCACCAGCGTCGGCATTCCCGCCGGTCCCGCGAGCACCAGGAACGCCACCGCCGGTGCCAGGCCCGCCAGCACGCCACCCAATCCCGCCAGCGCCTTTCGCGCACCCGCCAGCATCTGCGCCGCCGAAGGGGCCACGCCCGCGAACGCCGCGCCGATGTAGAGCGTGGGAATCATCAGGATCACGGTGGCGGCCAGCGCGGCGGGGACCACCAGGGAACGCTCGACAACGACAGACGCGCCCGCGCGCAGTCCGGACGCGGCGCCCAGCAGCGCCATCCCGCCCGCGGCAAGCAGCAGCTCCTGTGGAAACAACGTGGATCTCATGGGTCTCTCCCGTTGGGGTCTACGGGAGGAAACACCGCGGATCTGTCACGGAAGCGGAGTGGGTGGGGAGGTTGTGAGGAAGAATTGTGGCGGAATTGTGGCGGCGGGGCCGCGCCGTGGAGGACGGCGAATGTTCCGCGTGCACGTCGGCTGCGGATCGCAGACAGGAATGGCCGCGCCACAAGGGTGAGGCTCGTCGGCTCAGCTCACCGACGGCGCCGCTGCCCCTTGCGCGGCAAAGAGCCTGTCGAGTGAGCCGCGGGCGAGTGCATGGTAGCGGGCCCGCGCCGTTGCATAGACGCGCTTAGCAATGGGCCGACCCCAGTCACTCGCCAGCAGCTCCGCGTAGATCGGCCGCAGGTACTTGAGCCGCCCATTTCCGACGAGGAACCGCTCCAGCCGCGGAACCGCCGCCTCCCGCTGCACCATCGCCTCGATCCGCAACCACGGCGCGAGCACCTCCGCGTTCCCGCTCGACGACAATGCAAAGGCCTCGTCGAGGTCCTCCACTGCCGCCAGGGACGGTACACGCGCGTGCACCAGCGCGAGGAAGTGGCGCCACTGCTGCGGCGTCCACCCGGTCACCTCGAGCGAGCGAGCGCGCGTTCCCGCACTCCACGCCCTTGCCACTTCGTCCACACGCGTGAGCAGCACGGACCTTGGCGGCTCCGCCTCCGAGGGAAGCCCCGGCGCAAAGAGCCAGCGCTCGAGGTCGATGGCCCCGGCGTCGGCGCCGCCGAGCAGGTGCTGGCGCACGTCGTGGAGGAACGTCTCCGTTGTCACCGAGCGGAATCCCTGGCGGTCAAACCATCCGCGCAACCACGCATCCAACCGCGCACGCCCCACCACGCGCTCCAGGGTCCAGAAGAACGCCGCACCCTTGAGATACGGCACCACCGTGACGCCCTCGGCCGGGTCGCGTCCGGTCAGGTCATGGTGGAGACGCGTGTCGGGTGACGTGGCTCCCATCTGCGCCACGACGCCGGTGAGCTCCCGATACCCCCAGTCCTTCAACATGGCCGCGCGGTCTTCTCCCCAGAGCACCTCGTTGATGCGCAGCTCCAGGTACACCGTGGTTCCCTCGTTCAGCCAGAAGTCGTTCCACGTGGCATTGATGACGAGGTTGCCGGCCCATGCGTGCGCCAGCTCGTGGGCAAACACCGTCACCAGGGAGCGGTCGCCCGCAATCAGCGTGGGTGAGGCAAAGACCAGCCGCGGATTCTCCATGCCGCCGTAGGGGAACGCGGGCGGCATGATGACGACGTCAAAGCGTCCCCAGCGGTACGGACCCACCAGCACTTCCGCGGCGTCGACCATGCGCTCCACGTCCACCAGCTCGTGCGCGGCGCGCTCCACCACGCTGGGCTCCGCGAACACCGCCGTGCGCGGCCCCAGCTCCCGCATGGCAATGTCCCCCACCACCAGCGCCACCAGGTACGCCGGGATCGGCTCGTTCATGCGGAAGTGGAACACGCCCGGACTCTCGTCGGCGGAACGTGGGACGCGCTCCGCGCTCATCAACGCCGTCAGCGGCGCCGGCGCCGTGATCCGCGCGTGATACGTGAACCGCACCCCGGGGCTGTCCTGGATGGGGATCCACGTGCGCGCGAAGATGGGCTGTCCCTGCGTGAACACGAACGGATGCACCCCGCCCGCCGTCTGCTCGGGATTGAGCCATTGCAGGGCATCCGCTCCGGGCGTGGTGGCGTACGCAATCACCACCCGGCGACATCCCGCGGGCAGCTCCACGACGAGCGCCGAGCCCAGGATCGGGTCCTCCGCGGAAAGCGCGAAACTCAGCGGCTGCCCGGCCTCGTCGGTGATGCTCCGGATGTCCAGCCTTCGCGCATCCAGCACCACGCGGTGTGCGCCCGCGGTGACGTCGAGGTCGAGGGTGGCCGTCCCGCGGAGCACCTGGTGCGTGAAGTCGACCTCGAGCGCGAGGCCGAGATGCGTGACGCGCGCCTCCTCGGGGCGGGCATGCGAGTGGACGTCGCGGGGCATGGCGGACCTCACCCGAGCTCGACGCGAACCGTGGTGATGATGTGCTTGAGCGCGTCTTGCACCACGTTCGTGTCGGGGTGGCGCAGGCAGATGACGCCCTCTCCCTCGTAGGAGCGGCCCTTCTCCTGGCCCGGCGAGGGCAGACGCGTGTCGGTGATGAGGCCGCCCAGGTCGCGCCAGATGCGGTCCAGGCCGTGCACGGCGCGCACCCTCCCCTGCCCCTGCCCACGCAGGAACGCCGCTCCCGTCGCATGGATGCGCGGCGGAAAGGGATCGAACTCGCCGGTGGTCATGAGGCGGGCCCACGCACCAACACAATCCACGTCGTGGGCGCGGGCAATCAGCGTGGGAAGCATGGCACCCGGCGGACGCGCAGCCGCCTCGGAGATCACCACGCTGCCGTCCTTCCGACGGAACCACTCCCCGTGGCACATGCCCGTCTCGAGCCCGAGCACGTTGAGCATCTTCTGGCCAATGGCCGCGATGTCTTCCGACTGGTAGTCCCGTCGGAGCACGATGCACCACTGGATCCACGGGTTCTGCATCGCCTCGAGACACGACGGGTAGTAGTTGGACACCGAGTAGTAGACGACGCGCCCGTCCTTGATGAACGCGTCGAACGAGCACTCCTGGCCGGTGACGAATTCCTCGAGCAGCGCCACACCGCCCGCCGCCTTCGTGGTGGTCCCGAACACCTGGCGCAGCGCGTGATCATCCTGGACGCGGAACGTCTCCTGGGACGCCGCGCCCGCCGGCGGCTTCACCACGACGGGATAACCAACCTCCGCCACGAACCCGCGCGCCTCCTCCAGCGTCTTGACGAGACGATGTCGGGCCACCGGAACGTCCGCGGCACGCAGCAGGTCCTTCATCCGGGTCTTGTCGCGGAAGTTGAGGGCCTGCGCGAGACGGAGCCCGGGCACATCCAGCCGGTCACGCGCCTCCGCCACCGACTCCTGCACCTGCTCCATGACGCCGATGAGCCGGTGGATGGGACCTTCCGCCGCGGAGATGCGCTTGGCGGCCTCGGTGACGTCGTCGGCACGGAGTGCGCTCTGGACGCGCTCAAAGCGGGTGATGCGTTGGCGCAGCTCCGGGGGCAGGACACCCACGTCCTCCTGCGCCATGGCCGCCAGACGCACGCCGGGCTGTTCAGCCAGCTTGCGCAGGAAGAGCCGGGAGCTGTCGGTGAAATAGGGGGTGACGAAGATGACGAGCATGGGACGCGACCGCCCGCTCATACCACGGTTCACCCGTGCGGGGGATGCCCCGTTGCGCGACGCGAACTCGACGCATGGTCCCAGCGCCACGTCAGCAGGGTGCCCGACGTCACGGCGGTCTTCTGACTCGGGCGATGGCCATTCGAATTGCCCGGGAAACGTGGCAGTCTCGGCGCGCGGACGCGGTGCGCTTTGCACATGGGGGCGCCATGGACCTGGTTTCCGGTTTGGTGATGACGCTGATGGTCGCGCCTGGGCTCCTGGCCTTCGGCGGCGGTCGTCGGCTGGTGCGGCAGCCTGATGACGCCATGTTCGCGGAGCGGTGGGCGGCCTACCAGAGGCAGGTGGTGCAGTTCTGCGTCTATGCCGTCATGGGCCTGCTCGGCCTGAGCTTCCTCCATGAGTGGTCCTACCCGGCCATCGCCATTGTGAGCGCCATCATCGGCTCGTTCCCCGCGCGGCGGCAGATCTACGCGGAGTCCTGGTCCTTGCCCGCGTACCTTTCACACACGGCCAGGACCGTCGCTGCCATTCTGGGTTTCTGGTTGCTGCTGGCCGAGACCCCAGGCCTCATCCATTCCGCGGGGCACTTGCGTCACGTCGTGGCGGCAGCGCTGGGAACCATTCTCGTCGCATGGACGTGGTTCTTCCCACAGGTCTGCCTGGCCCTGGTGCGAGCCAAGGAGAGGGGCGACCTGCTCTCCGAGGAGGGCATTGCCGCGGTTGTGGCCCGTGCAACCGTTCCCGCCCCGCGCGTCTTCGAGGGCGGTCCTCCACCTGGTCAGGGAAGATGGGTCAACGCCTTCGCCCTGCCTTCGCTGCGCGGCTCGTGCGTCATGCTGACACGCGGGCTGCTCTCGTCGCTGGAACCGGCGGAGGCAGCCGCCATCTTCGCCCATGAGATTGCGCACCTGGAGCATCACCCCCAGGCCCGCCTGCGCAAGGCGCTCATCGCGCAGCTCCTGCTCATTGTCGGAGCGGTGTTCCTGGTCCCGGAGTCCGCCTTGCAGATTCCAGACAGCTACAGCGTCCAGGTGTGGACACTCTCCATCTATGCCGCGTTCTTCATCCGCATGGTCCGTCACCGCGCGCACGAGACGGAAAGCGACAAGCGTGCCGTCGAGCTCTGTGCTGGAGACCCGGAGCCCCTGGTCCGTGGGCTCATCAAGGTCCACACGCTGGCGGGCGTGCCCCGACGGTGGGACCCGGGACTGGAGTCGTACTCTTCCCATCCCAGCCTGGCGCACCGGATCCAGGCCATCCGCGGCCACAACGCCTCGACGTCGACACCGTCACCATGGACCGAGACGTTCGTGGATGCGCACAGCGGTGATGCAGCGTTGGTCCTGGACCACGCCCGCGTCCGGTACATCCAGGGAGGGTTCTCAGGGCGCACGGAGACCGGGGAGGCGCTGGTGGCACTCGCCCGGACCTGTCGCGCCGCGCCCTACCACGAGCTGGTGGACCTCCGGGTCATCCCGAAAAACAGCACCGATATCCGGCTGCGAGCCGTTCACGTTTCCGAAGAAGCCCACGAGATTGCGCTGCACGCCTCCGACGTGAGCCGGGCACAGGCGCTCCTGGACCGCGTGGACACACAACTTGCCCCCCTGGCCAGGCTCTCCCGCTTCAGGAATCACGCGCGAACCCTGGCTGCGGTGGGACTGCTGACGCTTGCCAGCTCCATCACCGCGCCGGCGGCGGCATTGCTCCTGCTGATGTGGCCATCACCAGCCCATGCGGTGGCCACGGCGGTGATGATGATTCTCGCCTTTCTGCTTCAGGATTGGGCCTCGCCCGCGGAGGTGTGGGACATGTTGCTCGTCCTTCCCGCAGTGCTGGGCGTGGGCCTGCTGTGGTTGGCGAGCCGTGCCAACGACGTTGATCACGCGCGGGGGAGGGCCATGGCCCGCCGCATTCTCGTCACGTTGTCGTTGGTATGCGCGGCAGGATGCGCTCGCCTGCTGTTGCTGGCCGACCACTCAACTTCCCTTCTGCGACTGCACAACGCCGCGTCCGACACACCCGGTCTTGCCGTGTTCCTGGTGGGACTCGCGGTCTTCATCGCCGCACAGTGGCGCACGGCCGCCGTCAAGGTCGCTTCCGCATGGCTCGGTTGCGCTGCAGGACTGGTACTCTTCGTGGGCACGACGTCATTCTGTGAGCATTTCCTGGATGATCCCCTCTTCGCCCCCACCGAGCCAATCCCTGCCTCCGAGGAGGCGCCAGTGCTGGTTTCCCGGATCAAGGTCGCCACGTGGTCCTCGCCCTACGCCATCTCCCCTTCCGGACGCCGCGTCGTGATGCGGGATGAGACGGAGGGTGTGGGTGGACCCGGTCGGATCCGAATATTTGGTGACGCGGCGGAGCGGGAGGTGGTCGCCGAGAAGGCTCTTTTCGTCGACGAGAACACGCTGATCACCCTGCATTCGGACGGAGCCGGCCACGTGGTGCGCACCGTGGCCATCCCGGATGGCAGCACAACATGGGAGGTTCGGCTCCAGAGCATGGGGGCCACCGACCTCCGGCTGGCTCCTGACTCCGCAACGTGGGTGGTGACCGGTGAAGATGGGAGCACGTTCGTGCGCCACGCCGGAAAGGTCGGCAAGCCGGAAGTGATCACCACATCCCTTCCACTGCGACCAGGCAAGCCCCACACGAGAACATTGCTGCAAGGCAGCGGGGACAGCGTCCTGGCGTTGGCCAGCGTGCCGCAACGGGAGCCCCGGCAATGGTTGGGTCTCTTCCTGGGTCACGACGAGATGTTCACCATCCTTGGCCGTTACCGCGAGAGCGGGTACGAGGAGATTGCAAAGACCGCCCTGCGGCCGCACTGCGCATTGGATGGTTCCTTGGAGAGCTTTGTCTGCGCGTCCGGCCACCATGGTCACACCATGCTGTGGCAGGTGGGTCGCGTGGCCGAACTGCTCCAACACGTGGTCACGGTCGAGGGAGACATGGACGCAGCGGCAATGATGGCGGACGGAACGTGGGTGCTGACAGACCGACGTGACGGCGTGATGCTCTACGACGGCAGGAATGCCTACCGCTGGAAGGGCGTGCGCGGTTGGTTCCCCACCATCAACGGGAAGCTTGTTGGGCTTCTCACCTTCCACGGCATGGAGCGAGCCGTTTCCGTCTACTCACGCCCACGTCCGCGCTGATCCCGAACGCCAGGGACGACGACCGCTGCATCGATCCTCGATGAGCCGCGGCGGGTCAGAACTCCCGCGCCTCTCCCGGGCAGAGCACCGCCACGTCCAGCTGGACCTGGTCCAGGGAGGCGTAGGATTGGGTGATGGCTCCCAGCGGCGCGCAGGAGACCAAGCGAAGCGCCGTGGGACCTGACGTCGTCGTCCCCAGGGCCTCCACGCGTGACATCCACTTCCTCACCAACTCCGCACGTGCGCTCTCCGGGTCCCGCACCCGGAACTCCGGCCCGGACAGCGCAACCTGGAAGGACGGTTGGCGTCGACGTTCCTCCCGCTCCTGGGCACGCACACCGCTTTCAAATGCGTTGATCATCGCGGCGCGGGCCCACACGTCGCCGTCGCGCGGGAGCTCCAGCTCCAGGACACCGCCCACCTCCAGGGTGCGCTCGGACTCGTCGCTGTTGGGGGACATGACCTCGGCCCTGCGCAGCTGCACCTCCACCCGCGGCGCCCCCGCGGCGCGCGCGCGCTGCACCAGCTTCTCCACCGCCGGACGCAGCAGCTCCGGGCCGCCACCTCCTTTTGACTCCAGCGAAAGGCCAAAGCTGTACACCGCACTATCCGGTCGCATGACGATTCCCGTCGGCGGCGGCGGGACGTCGGGTGTGTCCGGCAGGTCACTGCCCGGTGAGCTCGCCACGAGGTGCGTGCGCTCCAACAGCGACATGCAGGCAACAAGCACGGTGAGCAGGCACGCGGCGGCGAGCAGGTATCGGATGTTCATGATGACTCCGGTGTGTGGATTGCTGCACGCTGCCACGAGGCGCCGGTGCGCTCCAGTCACCACGGATGCACAACGGGAGCGTCGCCGCGTAGATTGCCGCGCATGCAGCGTCGTCGCGACTGGTGGATCAAGCAGTACGAACACGACATCATCCGCAGCAAGCACCACGAGCCCGGTCGCTTCCCGTTCGTGCTGGTGTTGGACCAGCTGAAGGCCAGCTACAACGTCGCCAAGATCCTCCGCAGCGCCAACGCCATGGGCGCGCGGGAGGTGCACCTCGTCAGGATCGGCAGGTTCGACCCCACGCCCGGCAAGGGCGCGCTACGCCACACCCGCACCGTCTCCTACGACGACATCTCCGCCTCCCTGCGCCAGCTCCGCGACGAGGGCTATGCCATCTACGCGCTGCACGTGGGCGGCAGGGAGGTGCTGGGCCGCGCCACCTTCCCGGAGAAGACGGCGTTCATCCTCGGGCACGAGGAGTGGGGGCTCAGCTTCAATCCCGCGGACCATCCCGAGGTCACCACGCTGCGCATCCCGCAGTTCGGCATCGTGCAGAGCCTGAACGTGAGCATTGCCGCCAGCCTCGTGGGGTTTGAGTGGCTCCGTCAGCACGCGCCCCTGGAGGAGGCCCGCGAGATCCCACCCACGGACCACCACGCCCCGTGAACCCGCGTCGCCGACGCCGGCGTCCCGCGCATGGTGGGCGCTCGAGGTGGGACTCGTCACCGTGCCGGTTGAGGGGCAAGCTCACTCGAGCCGGTCGGCGGTGATGAGGAGCGCGGCGGCCACCACGCCGATCGGCACCGAGAGGAGTGTCGCGCTTCCTCCCAGCAGCCACGCCCCCACTGCCAAGGCGAACAACTGCGGACGCATGGGCTCAATGCCCGGAACGAAGGTCGTGGCCAGGAATGCCAAGAGGCCAACACCAGCGCACACCATGGCCACCAACACAATCCCGGCCACGCCCACCCCGCCAATGCATCCCGCCGCGCGAACGGGCACGGCCAGCGGCGAGGCGCCCTCGTCGGCAAGGGGCTCCGCCGCCGTCGCTGCCGAGGAATCCGATGCTTCCGTCTCCAGCGTCGACTTCGGTGCGGGCGTGGCCCTGGTGGTGGACTCCGGCGGCGCGCGGGTCGGCGAAGCCGGCGCGGGCGTGGCCACGACGGCGGGAGCGGGCACGGGCGGAGGAGGCGCGCCCAGCGCGTGTCGAATGGCGGCCTCATCCAGGAGCTTCCGCACCACCCCGGGCAATCCATCCAGCACCGCCTCCTCGGAGTCGTTGCGGAAACGCTCACTGCGAGACGCCACGGTGCGGACCGATTTTACGTCGAGGAGGCGGGCATTGAGGACGTAGCTGGTGCCAATCTTTCCCACGTTGCCAATCAGGAGGTAATCCACGCCCAGCGCCCCGGCGAGCTCCGCCACACATCCTTCCGAGTCACATCCCGACATCAGCTCCGCCCGCTCCGCGCCGAGCTGCGTGCTGATCTCCGACGAGGAAACCACGCGGGAGAACGCCTTGGCGTCGCGGATGTGCTGCACCAGGGCGTCGGTGAGCAGCGTGGCCAGGCCCGGCGTCACACCGTGTTGCGCCTGCAGCGCCGCCACCGCCACCGACGGAGCCGTCTCCGCGCGCGCCGCGCCCGTCCCCAACAGCACGAATGCGAGCCACCAGCCATGCTTCATGTGGAATCCCTCGGCAGGCACCGGGAGCGACCCGGACCTCGGCAAACATGGCACACGCGCGAGAGCCCACTCCACCTTCCCCGGGGCTTCGCGAAATGTTGTCGTCGTGACGTGACGGCCGCCGCGCTCCACCTCCCAGGAACGTGGCCCATCCCGCGCGCCGAAGCGGGGTGACGCAGCCGACTGTGCACGTTTTTCGCGCCGCCCCCACGTGACAACGGACCACTGAGCCGCGCTATGACAGAGCGCCATGCTGGTTGCGTCCGTCGCGTTGACACTGCTCTTCCTGGCTCCCGCGGATACCGCGTCATCGTCGTCGTCACAGACCGCGGCTGCGTCGGGTTCATCCGCCGTGTCACCGCCTCCACCGACGAGCGCGCCATCGTCCCCGCCGCGCTGGAACCCGCGTACGCGGATGTCCTGTTACTGGACCACCGCCACCGTGGCCGCCACGCTGGCCTTTCCCACGGCGCTCCCGCTCCTCGTCGGGGGCGTGGCCAAGGGACTCATCACGCACACGCTGGTGCTGGACCTGCTGACCAAGTGGGAGCGCGCGCGCGGGATGCAGCGACCGGAGTGGGTCACGCCGCAGACACTGGAGCTCATGATGCTGGCGCTGGCGGCGGGCGGAGCGCTGGTCAACGTGGTGGGCAACATGCCGCACTTCACGCTGCTCCTCACGGTGATGGTGAACCAGGTCGTCGAGAAGACCGACGGGCTGGGCACGGGCGTGTGCCGCTCCCACGTGCCCCCGCGACCGGTCCAACGTGGGTCATTGCTGCTCGTGCCGGCGCTGGTGTCGCTGGGGCTCATCTCCCTGCCGTTCTCGCTCGCTCCCGCGGCGCTGGGCCTGGTGCTGGTGTTGACGTCCATGGGCATCCTGCCCGCCATGCCCTCGATTCCCGCCTTCGGCTTCGTGGACCGGCTCTTCGCCATCAAGCGCGCGGGACTGCTGACCACCGCGGTGTATCCCGCCTGGTGGATGAGCGCGAACTTCATTGCGCTGGGTGTGGTGCATGGCGCGCTGTGGTTGTGGGCGCGCAACCATCAGCCCGTCGGTGCCGCGGAGTGATGCGTCAACGGAAACGCTGGGCCAACTCGGGGAACGTCATGCGCTCGTCGGGCTCCACCAGCGCCCAGCCCGCGGCAAGACGGATGTACATGGACATGGCCATCCACAACGGGAGGAAGAGCCAGACGCCCAGCGCACCACCCAGCGCCGCCGTCAGCGCCAGCTTGTCGCGGTTGCGCTCCAGCCGGTCCCCCTCCCACCGCAGCGACACCATCCCCAGCCCGGCAATCAACGCGAATCCCGCCGCAACCGGGACACAGGCCACCGCGGCCAACACGTAGAAGAGCAACGGCCGGAGCGTGATGGCCCGGCCGCGTGGCAACGTCACCAGCGCCCACGTCAACCCGTCGGCAAACAGCAACGCCAGACCCGCCACCGGGAGCGACAACGCCATGCCCATGACGGAATGCGCGGCCAGGTCGGTCAGCGCGGGGGACGGGCTGCGAGAGGTCTCGAGGATGAAAGGCCGCGTGGACTGGAGGGGACCCAGCAGTGCGCCCAGCAGACCGCCCCACGTCGTCGTGACCAGGAAGGCCACCGTACCCGCGCCCACCGCCGCCAGCACCGGGATCACGTCGCCGGGACGCTCGCGCGGCTCCACCACCGCCTCCGCATTCGCCCGCGACGACGTCGCCGCGCCGCCGTTGTCCGCAGATGGCAACGTGGCGAGAGACAGCACAACGGCCAGCACACAACCGGACAGCACCACGCAACTCCAGTTCCCGCGTCGCGGACCTCCCACTTCTCCGACGAGCGCTCAGCGACGGGGAGCATCCTCTATCGCGGCGCGACACGAGCGGACAAGACCGCGGTGTCGCGGCGGAACTTGCGCCACGACGCAAAACTCGCGCACGCCGCCGACGAGCGCTTCTTGACGACGCGGAGGTGGGAATGTCACTTCGTCATGCTTCGCGCGAAAGGGAGTGGTGCGTGCTGGTGACCAGGATTGTGACCGTGATGGCGCTGGTGCTTCTGGGCGCGTGCGCGGGACCCAGCGCGGCGTACCGTGAGCCCCTCCCGCGCCAACCCACCGACGGGGAGCTCGCCAACAGCGGCAATCTCGAGGAGCAGCGGGCGCTCTACCGTCGCTACCGGGTGCGCATGGCCAATGGCCAGGTCTGGGCCGGACCGGTGCGTCGCGCGGAGCGGCCCAACATCCTCACGCCGGAGCCCGACGCCGACATCCGCGCGTACCTCTCCGCGGAGCCAGCCGCCCGCGCGCTGCTATCGACGTCGTCGAAGCCGTTGGCGTGGACGGGCGTGGGCATCATCCTGGCGTCGTTGCCTGTGCTGCTCGCGGGGGCGCCGGGCGCCATCATGGTGGGACTGGGTCTCGTGATGGCCATGGACGTGTTGGCGTGGAGCTACGTGCGCAATCCCCAGGTGCGTCCGCTGGCGCCCGAGCTGAACGTGGCCACGTCCATGTTCTTCACCTGCGTTCTCGTCGTGGCGGGCACCGCCGCAGTGCTTCCCGGTCACCTGCTGGGTGCGGTGGGAGCGGCGCTGTGGGAGTACGCACGTCGACGGGACCAGGGCGCCTTGGAGCAGGCCATGGAGCGATACAACGCCACGCTGGCGCAACGCATCCAACAACAGGCCACGCCGTCGTCGAGCGCATCCGCCAAGCAGGCGGAGTGACGACGGCGCCCTACGGCGACTCCGCTCCGTTGACTGCCACCTGCGAAGTCGTGGCTCTTGGCCGCGGAATCGCAGACAAGAATGGCTGCGCCACGCTCCATGGGATCCGGTGCGACAACCCATGCCCCGTGGGTCACGATGTCGACGCCTCAGTCCTCGTTCCGCGCCTGAGGGCCATCATTTCCCCGGCCAATCCTGTTGCACCCGGAATCCGCGCATGCGAGACGCTGGCCCATGTTCGTGACCCGTCACTCCTCGCTTCTCCCGTGTTGTGCGCTGACGTTGCTGACGGCGTGCGCTTCCTCCAAGCAGACCGCACCGCGTGAAACCGCTCCCGCTCCAGCAACGGCGCCCAGCGCCACGTCGGAGGATTGCACCCTGGAAACGCCGTTGGTGGAGGGCGTCCCCGGAAGTCCCGGTCACCTCCTGCCCAGCGACATGAATCCCAACGGCGTGAGCGAGCTGGCCGCGCTGATGCGGGACATGCTCCGGGACGTGCAGCGGGCCCGGGAGGACGTGGTGCAGGGTCGTGCGCTGCCCAGCGTGTGGGAACGTCACCGTCGCATTCGCTGTGCGTGGCCCACCACGCCCTCGGATCGCAACGCCTCCTTCGACGCCGCGGCGCGCGCGTACCTGGACCTCGTGCACGCGTGGGATGCCCAGCCCGCCCGTCCGCGTGAAGCCTTCAACCACGCCGTGCAGGGCTGCCTGGCGTGCCACGCACAGTCCTGTCCCGGTCCGGTCGCCGTCATCGAGCCCCTGCTCATTCCCGACGCCACGCCCTGACCGCCCGTCGACACGAGAGGTGCAGATGGACCCGCTCGCCCATCACTGCTTCACCATGGCCTGCAACAACGCCTGGTCCAACCACCGCCTGCTCGCCGCGTGCGCGCAGCTCACCGACGAGGAATTCACCGCGCAACGCACCAGCTTCTTTCCTTCCATCAAGGCCACGCTCAATCACATCCTCACGGTCGACTGGTTCTACCTGGACGCACTGGAACGTGCGTTCAACAACCAGCCGCCCAACCCGGACTCCCGACGCTACTTCGAGCCGGAGGAGCCGTTTCACACGCTGGCGCCGCTCTCCGTCGAGCAGCACGCGTGTGACCGCCGCCTCATCGCGCTGTGTCGCGCGCGCACCCACGCGGACCTGCACCACGAGGTGACGGTGACGTGGCGCGTGGGTCCCAGGGTGGAGGACGCGACCCGGGTGCTCGCGCATCTCTTCCAGCACCAGATCCATCACCGCGGGCAGGTGCACGCCATGCTCGCCGGCACGCGGGTCCCGCCGCCGCAGTTGGACGAGTTCTTCTGCGCCAACGACGCACCGCTGCGTGCGCAGGAGCTCGCCGAGCTGGGGCTCACGGAAGAGGCGGTCTGGCCTCCCACGCACGGCTGACCCTCGACATCCGCTTCACGCACGCGGATTGAGCCACTCACGACGGGATGCTACCGAGGGGCCCACACCCGGGACCTGCCCATGCCCATCTCCGCTCGACGCTGGACGGTGTCGACGCTGCTCTTTGCGTCGGCGTGCATCTACCCGCTGGACAACCCGCTCGCGGGGCTGGGTGAAGGAGACGTGCGCGGCGTGCTGCTGGCGGACCTGGGTCAGGGAATCCAGCCGGCGGCCGGCGCCACGGTGCGACTGCTGGGAACGAGCCTGTCCCGACGGAGCGACGACAAGGGCGTGTTCATCCTCCGCAACCTCCCCGAGGGAATCCACCGCTTCAACCTGACCCTGGATACCAACGGCGACAACGTGGCCGACCTGGGACGCCAGCTCTCCGTCGAGGTGCGCGCGCGCAACGGCAAGCGGCCCGGGGTGGACCTGGGCGAGATCCTCCTCGGCAAGGTGGGCGTCCTGCGGGGCACCGTGCGCCAGCAGGAGCAGGGTTCCTGTGCGCCCGGGTCGCCACCTCCGTCGGGGACGTGGGTGGTGCTGGACCTGGAGGAGGTGGCCACGCAGGTGGACGCCGCCGGCAACTTCGAGCTGCGCGCGGTGCTGCCCGGTTCCCATCGCGCCGTGGCGGGCGCCGCGGGATTCCTCTCCGACCCGCTCGACGTCGAGCTGGGCACCGCCGAGGAACGCACGCTCCCCGCGCCGCTGTGCCTGCACGCGCTCACGGTTTCCGACGCCACGGTGCACGCATCGCTGGTCAAGGCGCCCGGCCAGCCGGACCCGCCGCTGCCGCAGTCGGTGGAGACGCGGCTGGAATCCCTCACCGAGACCGAGCCGCTCATCCACACCGTGACCAGCGCCGGCTTCACGCTCACCGACGTCGCCCCCTCGCTGTACGCGTTGAAGGTGGACCTGCCCGCGCCGCTCACGCCCGTGCGCGTGGCCTGGGTGCTGGTGCCGGAGGCGGGACGTGACCTCGGTGAGATCCTGGTCTGGAATGACGAACTGAACGGTGCCACCACCTCGTCATCCAGCGCGTCCTCGTCATCATCCAGCAGCGCTTCCTCCAGCAGCAGCGCTACTTCGTCCTCGTCCAGCAGCAGCTCCGCCGCTTCATCGTCGAGCGGCGTGGCCCCGGGTCAGCTCTCCGCCGCCCATGACGCGCTCGGTAGCGGCTACCTGACCGGCGAGGACCCCGAGCAGGCGGTGGCACGGTGGAGGATCTTCGAGAGCAGCGGGAACGAAGACGTCACCATCCAACAGCTGCGCGTGGTCAACCCGGCGGGAATCTCCGGCGTGCTGCGGATCTATCACGACCAGGAACCGCTGGATGAGCTGGACCCCGCGGACGTGTTGCTGGGCAGCGCGCCCATCTCGGAGACGGAGACGGCCTTTTCCACGTTGCTGCCGCTCTCCGCGGGCGGCACCGTCAACGTGCTGTTCACCTATGATCTGGATTCCGTCACCCAACAGGTCCAGTACTGCGGTCCCACGGCGGGCTCACCGGACATCCAGGGCACGGGCGTCACCAGCGGTCGTCTCCTGGACGGCCAGGGCGGCTCGTTCTCTCCGTCGGGATTCTCCTGCGTGGCGCGCTACCTGGCCCTGGAGCCGCTGCCGCTGTTCAATGCGCACACCGCGGTCAGTGGCACCACCAACCATCCCATCATGCGCCTGAAGACCACCGTGCGCGGGGGCGGCTCCGTCGCGGTGTCGTCGCTGGGGATGCGGCTGGATACCGTCCAGGGCACCTTGGACCCTTCGCCCGTCACGCTCCTGGAGGACCTGAACCGGGACACCCGCGCGGGACCCGCGGACCTGGTGGTGGCCACGGATCTCTGGGACTCGTCCGCCTCCTTCGTCGAGCTGGGCGGCTTCACCGCAACCGGCGTGCAGGAATTCCTCGTCGTGATGAACCTGCAGGGGACCAACGCGTCCTGTGTCCCGGAGCTGCGCAACTCCGTGGTGGCGGATGTCCCCGTGGTCTGGTCGGGCTTCCTGCGCGGGCGCGACAGCTCCACGTTTGCCAACGTGCTGGACTTCAAGACCACCATCTCCACGGAAGTGGCCGCCGCCTGGGTCGACGGTGTCGCGGTCGACTTCAACCGCGATGGAACCCTGGACGTCGTGGGCGTGGATGCCAACGGGGACATCCGGATGTACCGCGGCCTGGGCGTCGACGGCTTCGACCCCACGCCTTCCGTCGTGGCGAGCAGTGCGGGGACACCGGTGTTCATCCATGTCGCCGACCTCGACCGCGACGGGCTCCTGGATGTCCTGCTCGCCACCACCACCGAGCTGCACCTGCACGCGGGCACCGCGCCCGGCGTCCTGGCTCCCGCACCCGTGGTGACCACGTTGGTCTCCGAGGCCAGCGCCGCGGCGGTGGGTGACGTGGTGCGCGACTCCTGGGACGACGTGGTGGTGACCGGACCAGGCTCCGCCGCCGTGGCGGTCTATCCCAATGTCGCGGGTGTCCTGACGCCACCGGGCGCGGGCCAGACCGTTTCCGGCGCGTATTCCGGGCAGGCCGCGCTGGTCCATGACCTGGACCACAACGGAACGCAGGACGTGGTGGTGCGCAGCGGCGCCAACGCGCACACGTTCCTAAGCGACGGTAATGCGCTAAGCGTGGGTGGCACCTTCTCCACGAACGCCACGCCGGACACCGGGGCCAACCTGGTGGCCGCCGACGTGAACCGGGACGGCCGGGTCGACCTGGTCATGCCCGGCCCGGACGGCGTCCACACCCTGCTCCATGACGGGACGCCAGCGGGCTTCGTGGTGAATAGCACTGTCGTCTCGAGCTTCTTCTCGGCCTATTGTGCCGGCGTCACCTCGCTGGACCTGGAGGGCGACGTGCTGACGGACGTGGCGGTGGCTCCGGCGGGAGGCGAGGGGCTGCATCTCTATGCGGGAATCCCCACCCCGGACCTGTTTGACCCGCTGACCGCCTGGAGCGGGGGCGGGCCCGTGGAGCAAGCGCGATTCCTCGTCGGCGACTTTTCCCGCGATGGCGACGACGACGTCATCATGCCCGGCAATTCCGGGGCGTCGCACCAGCTCGCGGCGGCCCTGGGGGACGGCGTGCGCGTGCGGGGCGTCGTCGACGGCGCGGGGGCCGGGACGCTGGCGCCCGACCTCTCCAACACCTGGACCGACACGCCCATCTCCCTGGCCTCCGCCGACTTCAACCTCGACGGCTGGCCGGACCTGGCCACGCTGGGCTCCGGCGGGACGTTGTCGCTGTGGCGCCACGCGGGCGTGGAGGGACCGCCGGGCTTTGTCGAGCAGAGCACCGTGCTCACCACGGGTACGCCGCGCGCGCTCACCGTTGCCGACGTCGACGCGGATGGCGCCATGGACGTGGTGGTGCTGTTGGATTCCGACACCGGCGTGGCGCGCGTGGAGATCTGGCGGAACGACCACGCCGGGAGCCTGGAGGTCACGCCGTTCTACGAGCGTGATGACCCTTCGTTCTCGTCGGCCATCAGCGTGGCGGCGGGTGACGTGGACCGGGACGGCCGTGTCGACCTGGCCTATGTGACCGCGAATCCCCCGCAGCTCGTGGTGCTGCTTCAGCAGGCCGGGAATTTCGTTGCGCAGGCGGTGGCCATCAGCGCTTCACCGCGCCAGGTCCAGCTTGTCGACGTGGTGGGCCCCACACTGGCGCAACCGGATGGCGTTCTGGATGCGGTGCTCCTGCATGACGCGCCCGCGCATGTTGCCGTGGTGGGCTTCCTCCCGACGGGGACGACCTACCAGAACCCTTCGCACGAAGTGGCGCTCCCGGCCTCTCCCGTGCGGATGGCGGCGGGGAAGATCAACTGGGACGCGCCCACGGACCTCGTGGTGGGTGGTGCGGATGGGACGTTCACCGCGCTGCTCGGGCAGGCCACGGGGGTTGCGCCGTGGACCGCGGTGACGTCGACGGGATACCTGCCCGCGCTTGCCGGGGTGGCGCTCGCGGACCTGGACGGGGACGGGGACCAGGACCTGGTGGCGGGCTCCGCCAGCGGGTTGCACGTGGTCACCAACATCAATCCCGCGTTCGGCGGGTGGCTGGCTCCGTCGGGCGCGGCCGGGACGTTGTGGGAGGACCCCGCCATTCAGCTGGTGGATGTGCTGGTGGGTGACTTCAATGGCGACGGGGACTTGGACGTGCTGGCGGCGCGCGTGCAGAACGGCCCCACGTTGCCCGGCGTCACCTTCTACGAGGGCCAGTAGCAGCTACAGACGACCGCACGCTCAGCACGCGTGCGACCCTTCGCCGTGCGCGTGGCCACGTCCAGGAAGTGCACGCCACCCCGTTGCCCCGCAGCGATGCTGGTTTTCAATTGTGGGTGACGACGCACTGCGCTGTCTTCCGGCGGTTCCCATTCAGCTTGACCGGGGAAGTGATGGCCCTTGGCCGCGGAAACGCGGACAAGAATGGCTGCGATTCCGCTGCCAGAGAACCATCGCTTCGCAGGGTGCCAGGTTCACCCTCCGCCACGGCCAACTTCAACGGGAACCGCGGTACTGTTGGTACTACGTGGTCAGCTGACGTCGTCACGGCAGTGGTCCGGCAGGCGCTCGCGCCGCCGGTATCCAGGGCGTGAGCGGACGCCGCAGCCGTAGGGGCTAAGTGGGTCCGCAAAAGTCTTTTGACAAAGCGCCGCGGGACGTTACCTCAGGCATCAATGGGGTGTGCCATGAAGCGGCGCAAGGCTGGCGGGCCGAAATGCATCCGATTGAGCGACGCCGA
>JBFMGU010000113.1:0-33452 GCA_040752415.1 Myxococcota bacterium | reverse complement strand
AAGGCCAAGGAGACGGAGAAGGCCAAGGAAGAGGAGAAGGCCGAGGAGAAGTCGGAAGAGAAGGAGGAGGTGGCCGACGCGAAGGCGCCCGCCGGCATGGACTACCGCGAGTACGTGCAGAAGCGCGACGCGGTGGAGAAGGCCATTGCCGAGGACCCCACCATCCTCAAGCGCTCCTCCAAGGTCATGGCGCTGTACGAGAAGCTGCACCGCGTTGCCGCCGACATCCGCGCCCGCGACTCCGATGGTGGCGGCGACAAGAAGGGCAAGAAGGCCAAGAAGAAGGAGCCGCTGCCCACCGCCGTCCATGAGCGCCTGAAGGACGCGGAGGTCTACGAGAAGACCGCGAAGACCGTGAAAGACCTCCACGAGCTCGTGGTGAAATAGCCTCCCTTCGCTCCTACTTAGAGCTCGGCCGTTCCCGCCAGGCCCTGCTCCCGCGCCTTCTCCGCCACCGCGTGGGCCACCTTGGCGTGCACGTCGGGATTCAGCGGGTCGGGCAACAACGCGCCGGGCTCCGCCAACGACGCCAGCGCCTCCGCCGCCGCGAGCATCATCTCCCGCGTGATGGAACGGGAACGCACGCTGAGCGCGCCCTTGAAGAGTGAGGGGAAGCCCAGCGCGTTGTTCACCGTGCGCCCGTCGGAGGAGAAGGCCGCGCCCGCCTCCCGCGCCACCTGCGGGTCAATCTCCGGGTCCGGGTTGGACAGCGCGAAGATCACCTGGCCCCTGCGCACCATCCCCGGCGTGATCAGCCCGGGCCGGCCCGTGGCCGCAATCACGATGTCGCACTCCTGCATCAACGTGGGCAGGTCCACGCCGTGCGCCCCGTCGCGCTCCAGCGCCGCCACGGCGTCACGGTTGAGGTCGGAGACGTAGACCCGGCGCGCACCGTGGGCCATGGCCAGCCGCGCAATGGCGCTGCCCGCGGCCCCCAGGCCCAGCTGACCCACGTGCGCGTTCTTGATGTCCATCCCCGTCAGCTCACACGCCTTCATCAGCGCGGCCAGGGCCACCGTGGCGGTGCCGTGCTGGTCGTCGTGCATCACCGGCTTGCGCAGGCGCTTCTTCAGCTCATCCTCGATGTAGAAGCAATCCGGGATGCGGATGTCCTCCAGGTGGATGCCCCCGAAGCTCTGCGCCACGCACACCACCGCCTCCACGAAGCGCTCCGGCTCGAGCGTGTTGAGCAGGATGGGCGTGGCGGAGATGCCGGCGAAGCGGTCATAGAGCACGGCCTTGCCTTCCATCACCGGGAGACTGGCCAGGGGGCCCACGTTGCCCAGGCCCAGCACACGCGTGCCGTTGGTGAAGATCCCGACGGAATTGCCCAGGCCGGTGAGCTCCCAGGCCAGCTGCTGGTCGCGTTGGATGGCGCGCGCCACCCGGGCCACGCCGGGGGTGTAGACGTAGCGCAGGTCATTGACGTTGTTGATGGGCACGCGGGAACGCGAGGCGATCTTGCCGCCCTTGTGCGTCTCCATGACGCGGTCGGTGACGCTGATGAGCTCCACGCCGTCGACGGCGCGCACCGCCTCCAGCACCTTCTGCAGCTGCGCCTCGTCGGCGGTCTCCACGGTGACGTCGCGGATGGTGTAGTGCTCCAGCATCCGGTGCGTGCTGATGTCCCCAAAGAGCGCGCCCTGCTCCGCCACCGCCGTCACCAGCTTCCCGAGCTGTCCCGGGCGGTGCAGCACCTTGAGCCTCAGCACGGTGTCCACACTCCACTTGCGCATCACCAACCTCCTGGCTGTCACCAGCATGACCCTCGTCCCCCGTCGCGACAACACCCGGGACCTACCGCAGACCTTGCGCGCGGTGGACACTCCCCCGACGGCGCGCCAGCATCCGCATCCATGGCCACGTCTTCGCCAGCGTCGTCCGTCCTGCGTCCGCTCCTCGTCGGCTCCGCCGCGCTTGCGCTCGGGCTGCAACCGGGATGCACACGGGACGAGGGCGCCGCGCCCGCCGCCACGACGAGCTGCGCGCAGGTGGTGCGGGTGCCGGGGAAGAACATCCAGGTGATGTCGTTGAAGCTTCCCGGCAAACCCACCCCGGTGCCCGCGCGCTGCGCCAACGCCCGCTGCCTGCGCACCCACGACGACGCGCTGGCCATCCTCCAACCCGACGGCAGCGTGTGGGCCACCTGGCCAGGCCAGCCCGCCACCATCTTCTCCATCGGCTCGCTCGGCGGCGACGCGGGTGCGGCCTCACCCTTGACCTGGATCCTGGCCGAGATGTCCGCCGCCACCGCCGACGCGCCGCCGCCGCCGCAACCGCCCGCGCTCCCCGCGGAGCTGCGCACCTGTGGCACCACGCAGGCGGGCGGGGGCTTCGGCTGGCACGTCATCCGCAACGCCGACAACGTGTGGCAGCGCGTGCACTGGACCCGGCCGCCCCTCGACAAGGAGGTGGTGGAGCTGCCCGCCAACGCCTACCCGCTGGCCGACGGGAACCGGCTGTGCGCCTACGCGCTGCAACCCACGCCCCGCAACTGGGAGGTGCACCTGCTCAAGACGCAGAAGGTGATCGTCGCCGCGCGCGACCGGGAGCATCCGCCGGCGCGCTGCCTGTGTGACGGGGTGGAGGTGGAGCAGGAGGACGGCTCCATCCGCGTCACCCCCGACGGCGTGGAGGTCCCGGTGGCGGAGAAGCGCCCGCACACGCCATCCTATCTTTCCCTAAGGGACGTGCGGTTCCTGACCCGGCCGCGCGGCGAGCTGAGCAGCGTGCTGGCCAACGGGAGTCCCTGGTCCTTCACGCTGCCCGAGGGCGGACGCAACCTCGCCGGCAAGCTGGTGGCGCCGGAAGCCACGCGGGAACGGCTGGTGGTGGCGGGCAATGGCGTCGACACCTTCCTGGCCGCGGAGCGGTTGCGGTTGCCGGGATGTGGCACGCACGAGGCGCTGCACCTGCTGCACGCCGACCGCACCGTCACCACGCTGCAGGAAGGCGACACCATGTTCCTGCGCATGGTCTTCGCGCAGGGGTCCTTCTACTGGCTGCACGCCGAGCCGCGGGTCGTCGACCTGAGCCGGGACGACTCCGCCGCCGTGGAGTTCTGAGCCGTCGCGCTGAAGCTCGCCATACACACCACGTGGGTACTGGGATGGCCCCCACGAGCTTAGGGTCAGCGTCTAAGTCCATTGGCCATTCCGATGGGGCCGGCGAACACCTAACCCCCCACGTTCATGCCGTTGCGCTCGCTCGCCCCCCTTCCCCACACCCGCTTCACCGTCGTCAACCATTGCGGGGAAGGGGGGCACACATTGGCATTGGGACCTTTTCTCGTCGGAAAGAGGGCAGCTGCGCCCACCGATTGCCCCCCTTCCCCGGCTCGGTGACGACGGAAAATTGGGACTGTGGAAGGGGGGCGAGTGGGCGCAGCGGGACAAACGTGGGGGGTTAGGTGTTCGCCGGCCACGACGGAATGGGCAATCCGGTTACACGCCGCCTCTACGTGGTGCTCAACCTGACAGCCGTTGCCACGACGAGCGCACAAGCGTGTGTTCGTGCGGCGCCACGCTCCGCGTCGTTGTGCAGTGCCCGCGGAGCGACGTAGGGTGGGCTGACTCCGACGGGGGATGGAACGAACCATGCGCCTACCGATGCCCTTGCGCCACGGACTCATCACCACCACGACCTTGCTGCTGCTGGCCTCCGCCTGCCAGGGCACCGCCCGCATCGAGGGCACCACCGGCACCGCCGCGGCCACGACGACGTCGTCCTCATCATCATCCTCCTCATCATCATCCTCCTCATCATCATCCTCCTCATCATCATCCTCGTCTTCTTCCGGCGCGGCCACGAGCTCCTCTTCCAGCTCCTCGTCGTCCACCAGCTCCTCGTCGAGCTCGTCTTCCAGCACGTCGGGCGGGACGACTTCTACCACTTCATCTTCGTCGACCAGCGGCTCCACGTCCGCCTCTTCCACGTCGTCATCCGCGAGCACCAGCAGCAGCGCCACCGGCACCCAGACGTCCTCCGCCGGGACGTCGGCCACGTCGTCCAGCGCAAGCAGCTCCAGCAGCGCGTCCAGCACCTCGTCGTCGGGCGGCTGAGCCTATTGCAGGTCCCGCAGCCACTGCGCTTCCGCCTCGGCGAGATCGACGTGGAACGCGGAGCGGAACGCCTGCTCGAACGCGTCGCCCGCCGCCATGCGCGAGAGCAACCGTGTCAGCCCGTGCATGCCACCGCGCTTCTCCAGGTGCAGCACGATGCTGAGCGACTCGGTATAGGCGCGCAGCGCTTCCTCCGGCGGCAACACGGCGAAGGACGAGGGATACGCACTCCAGCGACGACGGGGCTGCCCGCGCAACAGGTCCCGCACCTCCTCCCAGCGCGGCACCATGGCGCCCTCCCACTCGAAACGCCGCGCCAGCCCCTCGTTCAGCCACACCGGCATGGTCCCCGCGCCCGCCAGCGCCGTCTGCGCCAACAGCGCGTGCACGTACTCGTGGAACAGCGTCTGGCGGATGCCTTCCCGTCCCCGGATGCGGATGCGCCCGTCGAAGAGCCCGCCCGACCAGTCCGGCGCATTGCCCAGCTGCGCGTATTGCTCGCCCGTGTAGATCACCACGGTGATGGGCTGGACGGGCCGCAGGTCGAGCTGGGTGGCCACGTGGTCGCGCACCTGGCGCAGCAGCGTGAGCGTTTCCTGGCCCAGACCCGGGTCGCTCCTGCCCTCGTAGCGGACAATGAAGCCGTCCACCTGCTCATTCCCGAACCCCTGCTCAATGCCACCCACCCGTCGCCACTTGGTGATCCGCGCGTCCACACTCCGCGGACTCGGATGCGTCCCACGCGCGCGCTCGAGGTACTCGATGGCCTGCGCCAGCTCGTCGCGCGCCGCTGCCAGCTCGGCGAGGGCGTCCCACGCGCGCCAGTCCAATGGGTCCAGGCTCACGATCTCCTTGAGGACGCGCTCGGCCTCCGTCGTCGGAGTGCCCGGGCCCAGGCGCGCCCACAACAGTTCCCGACGGAGCGCCAACGCCTCCTGCCCCGCGGGACACTCGCGGAAATAGCGCTGTGCCGCCGCCTCCGCGTCCGTCGTGCGACCCGCGCGCATCAACGTCCGCGCCTCCAGGTGGAGCTGCGCGCAATTCGCGCTGGGCGGCGCGGGCTCGTCGCCGAGCGGAGGCGGCGGTTCTCCCTCGGGGAGCGCCACCACCGCGCCATCCACGCCCGCGTCCACGCCCGCATCCGGAATCACCTGCACCGGTGGCGGCGGTGGCGACGTCGTGGGAGCGGGCTTCACCGGCGTCGGCGCGGCGACAACCAGCGGCGGCGGCACACCCGCGCGTCCCCACTTCACCAGCGCACCGGCGACCCCCAACTGCACCAACGCCGCCACGCCCAACGCCATCCCGGTGGCGTGCGCGCCGAACCGCTGGAAGGCTCCCCGCGTCAGCAGCAGCGGAACCACCAGGGTCAGCGTCACCACGCCCAGCGTTGCGGCGCGGGCCCACGCGCTCTTCACCGGCACCCGCGGGAGCGTCACCGCCCACAACAGCACGCTGCTCAAGATCGCCACGCCCAGGCCCAGCCGCGTGGTCACGCGAGAGGCCAGGAGTGACGACGGAGACCGTGGGCCAGCCATGACCCGCTACGCTAGGTGAGCCCGCGCGCCCGGTCCACGGGGAGGCGTCGACGTCGTGCGCGCTCGCGGTCTGGTTCCCGGTTGCTCAGACGCCCACCGCCTGCAGCCGGCCCGCCGTGGTGAGCTCCAGGTCCTCCGCCTCTCCCATGGCTTCCCCGTCGACCTGGAAGGCGCGCGGGAAGGCCAGGCGGACCTTCACCACGGCGCCGTGCAGCTCGCGCTGGTTCTCGGTGATGAAGTCCAGCATGTCGCCCACGCCCACCTTGAGGACGTCGGTCTGCTTGAGCACGTAGGTGAGCACCTTGGAGGTGTACTCGTTGCGGTTGAACAGGAAGACATCCAGCTTCCCGTCGTCCATCTGCGCGCCGGGCATCTCCAGCGCACCGGCGTACAAGGGCACGTTCATCACCACCACGTTGAACACGCGCAACGGCAACACGCGCCCGTCGACGGTGAGCTGCACATCCATGGTGTGCTGTTCCACGGACCGCTCGGCCAGCGCCGCCGCGTAGCTCAGGTACTTGCCCAGCTTCCGCCACCGCGCCCGCGCCGCCACGATGTCCGCGTCCATCCCCACCGAGACGCAGTTGACCCAGTAGTGCGTCCGCGTGACCCCGGCGTGTGTGGCGCGCAGCAGACCCACGTCCAGCCCGCGCAGCTGCGAGGAGACCGCCAGCCGCGCCTGCGCCGGCACATCCTCCGCCGGCACCCCCAGCGACTTGGCGACGTTGTTGGCCGTGCCAAACGGAATGACCGCGAACTGCGGCAGCGTGCTGAGCCCCGCGCCCATCAGCGCGCTGACGGTGAGGTGCACGGTGCCGTCGCCGCCAATGGCCAGCACGCGGTCAAACCGTTCCTGCTGCAGCGCGGCGGTCACCTGCGCCACGGTCTGCTCGTTGTCGGGGTGCGTGGTGAGCAGGGTGACGTCGGCGGCGGCGGACAACAGCGGCTGCATCTGGGGCCAGCGCTTCTCGGCCTCGAAGTCGCGCGCGGAGGGGTTCATCACGACGAGAAGCTTGAGGGCCATGTCGCATGCTCCAGGGAGGGTTGGGCGCGTCGGCAGGTTGCCGCGCGGAGTGGCGGGCCCGCAACGTGTCGGTGGGCGCGCCGCGTCGTGGGCTCACGCTCTTGGCAGCGGGCTTGCGCCGGGACGGCGGCATTTCCGTCCGAAAACTTCGCCAGAACGAGTTTCCATGCGGCGAGGCCGGCGAACACCCAAGGGGCTGCGTCAGCACAATCTGCCCATGTTGTCGGCGAGGCCGGGCGAACACCGCTTAAGGGGCTGCGTCAAGATGAATTGCCCATCTGGTCCTGACCGCGTCCAGCGGACCACGACCTGGAGTGCGGCGGGCCCTCGCCGCCCTGGTCAGCGTCGCGCGGTTTGGACAACCGTCAAGGGTCCAAGCGCCTCGCCCGACGTCATTGAGCCCCAGGCCTGTTCGGCCCGTTGTGAACGCGAGCGGCGCTGGCCAGGGCGGCGAGGGCCCGCCGCACTCCAGGTCGTGGTCCGCTCACGACGTCGGCAACCGCACTGGGCATCTTGGCCAATTCGGTCCGATGCCCTCGAACACCTAACC
Source organism: Myxococcota bacterium (assembly GCA_040752415.1). GTDB lineage: Bacteria > Myxococcota > JACRCW01 > JACRCW01 > JACRCW01 > JBFMGU01. Next base: position 26,276 of record JBFMGU010000113.1, on the reverse strand, counting down.
CCCCACGTTCATGCCGTTCTGCACGCTCGCCCCCCTTCCCCAGTACCGATTTTCCGTCGTCACCGAGCCGGGGAAGGGGGCACTCGTTTGAGGCCAACGCGATTTGTCGTCGGAAAAGAGGTCAACCGTTGACCGATTGCCCCGTGCAGAACGGCATGAACGTGGGGGGGTTAGGTGTTCGAGGGCATCGGACCGAATTGGCCAACTTGTTCTGACGCAGCTCACCCACGCTCCGCCACGCCCGTTCCCCAGAAAGACCAACGCCGCCGCCCGGGCCACTCAGGCACGGACGACGGCGCGGGTCACGCAGCGTTGAAACCGCTTCTCACTCGGTGCGGATGCGCATGCCGTAGAAGCTGCGCCACACGAAGATCAGCGAAGCCGCGAAGAAGAACACCGCCAGCAGCGTGGAGTTCCCCCGCTCCATGGTGATGGCCAGCTCCACCGCCAACAGGCCGAAGAGCGTGGTGAACTTGATGATCGGGTTCATGGCCACCGACGAGGTGTCCTTGAACGGGTCGCCCACGGTGTCGCCCACCACGGTGGCCGCGTGCAGCGGGCTGCCCTTTTCCTTCAACTCCACCTCCACCAGCTTCTTGGCGTTGTCCCACGCACCACCCGCGTTGGCCATGAACACCGCCTGGTACAGGCCGAACATGGCAATGCTGATCAGGTAGCCGATGAAGAAGAACGGCTCGAAGCAGGCAAACGCCAGCGTGCTGAAGAACACCGTGAGGAAGATGTTGAACATGCCCTTCTGCGCGTACAGCGTGCAGATCTCCACCACCTTCTTGCTGTCCTCCACCGAGGCCTTCTCCGCGCCCTCCAGCTTGATGTTGGCCTTGATGAACTCCACCGCGCGGTACGCACCGGTGGTCACCGCCTGCATGGACGCGCCGGTGAACCAGTAGATGATCGCGCCGCCGGTGATGATGCCCAGGAGCACCATCGGGTTCACCAGGGAGAGGCTGTCCTGCTTGGCAATCCCGCTCTTGGTGAGGATCTGGATGATGGAGAAGATCATCGTGGTGGCGCCCACCACGGCGGTGCCGATGAGCACCGGCTTGGCGGTGGCCTTGAAGGTGTTGCCCGCGCCGTCGTTCTCCTCCAGGTAGTGCTTGGCCTTGTCAAAGTTGGGCTCGAAGCCGAAGTCCTTCTTCACCTCCTCCTTGACGTTGGGCACATTCTCGATGAGCGAGAGCTCGTAGACGCTCTGCGCGTTGTCGGTCACCGGGCCGTAGCTGTCCACGGCGATGGTCACCGGGCCCATGCCCAGGAAGCCGAACGCCACCAGACCAAACGCGAACACCGCCGGCGCCGCCATGAAGTCCGCCAGGCCGTAGGTGCTCACCATGTACGCCAGGCCCATCAGCGCGGCGATGGTGATGCCCATCCAGTAGGCGCTGAAGTTGCCCGCCACCAGGCCGCTCAGCACGTTCAAGGAAGCACCACCCTCCTTGGAGCTGGTCACCACCTCACGCACGTGGGAGCTCTCGGTGGAGGTGAAGATCTTGGTCAGCTCCGGGATGATGGCGCCCGCCAGCGTGCCGCAGGAGATGATGGCGCTGAGCTTCCACCACAGCGTGCCGTCGCCCAGGTCACCAATCAGCCACTTGCTCACCGCAAAGGTGGCCCCCAGCGAGAGGATGGAGCTGATCCACACCAGGCTGGTCAGCGGCGACTCGAAGTTCATCTTGTCGGCGTTGCCGTACTTGCCCTTGGCCATGAGGTCGTTGATGCCGTAGCTGGCCGCCGAGGTCACGATCATCGTAATGCGCATCACGAAGATCCAGACCAGCAGCTCCACCTGCACGCTGGTGTTGGTCACCGCCAGCAGGATGAAGGTGATGAGCGCCACGCCGGTCACGCCGTAGGTCTCAAAGCCGTCGGCGGAGGGGCCCACGGAGTCACCCGCGTTGTCGCCGGTGCAGTCCGCAATCACGCCCGGGTTGCGCGCGTCGTCCTCCTTGATGTTGAAGACGATCTTCATCAGGTCGGAGCCGATGTCCGCGATCTTGGTGAAGATGCCGCCCGCAATGCGCAGCGCGCTGGCGCCCAGCGACTCACCGATGGCGAAGCCGATGAAGCACGCGCCGGCGTTCTCCGGGTCCATGTAGAGGAGGATGAGCAGCATGAGCACCAGCTCGGTGCTGATGAGCAACATGCCAATGCTCATGCCCGCCTTGAGCGGGATGGCGTAGGTGGGGAAGGGCTTGCCCCCGAGCGAGGCGAATGCGGTGCGGCTGTTGGCAAAGGTGTTGATGCGGATGCCGAACCACGCCACGCCGTAGGAGCCCGCAATGCCAATGAGGCTCCACGTCAGGATGATCGCCACCCGGCCCGCGGAGAACTTCTCCAGGAAGCCGAAGTAGTAGACCATGATGGCGCCGATGAAGACCTCCAGGATGAGGATGAACTTGCCCTGGGTCAGCAGGTAGGTCTTGCAGGTCTCGTAGATGAGCTCGCTGATGTCGCGCATCGACTTGTGGACGGGGAGATTCTTCAGCTGCGTGAACTGGAGCAGACCGAAGCCCAGGCCCAGCAGGCAGATGATCAGGCCGTACTGGAGCAGCTGACGCCCCGTGAATTCACCGGCCACCGGGACGTTCAGGGGGGGAAGCTTGATGTCGGCCTCACTGGCGTACGCCGGAAGGGGCAGGCCGAGGGCCAGCAGTGCCACCGCCACGGCCCACAGCCGGGCGAAGGCCGTCTTGAAACCCGTCATTGTGCAGACTCCACGAGAATGGTTGGTGCGTTGCGCGATGCTTTTTCCTGCGAACACAAGGTCAAAAAAGGGCTGCGCGTCTAACAGGTGACGGGGGGTCAACGCAACGGGCATGACCTTCCTCCCGGCGCGCCTTCCGCAAGATCCTTGAAGTGCGAGGGGTTTTCCCACCCCCCGGATCCGTCCCTCCCGACCCACCCCGCCTGGGCCGCTGGGAAATCCGCCGCGCATTCCCTAGGTTTGGAGGCTCATGCGTCCGTCCAGCCCGCCGGGATGGCTTCTCCTCCTGCCGCTTGTCCTGCTGGGCCCGCTGGGCTGCCCCGCGGAGTGCGCCGAAGGCCAGGTGCGGCAGGGCGGTGAGTGCCTGCAGGCCTGCAACCGCGACCGCGAGTGTCCCGAGACCCACCATTGCGAGGGCGGGGTCTGCCGGCTTGGCGCGAGCGAGGTGCCCGGCGTGGCCTCCTCCTCCAGCCACAGCGCCACCTCCAACGCCAGCACCGCCTCCAGCGCCTCCGGCGGGTCGGGCTCGGGCGGATCCACCGGCGCTCCCTCGTCGTCCGCGTCGTCATCCAGCGCGGTGTCGTCATCCGCGTCGTCCTCGGTCACGTCGTCGTCGGCCGCGTCGTCCTCGGCCACGTCGGGCTCGGCGGTGTCGTCGGGCGGAGGCACCGGCAGCGGGGGCGCGAGCACCGGATCCGGGGGCGCGGGGACCTCGGGCGGGGCGGGCTCCTCGAGCGGCGGCCCGGCGACGTCGTCCAGCGGCGGGGGGACCGCCGGATCCACCACGAGCACCGGGTCCAGCGTCAGCTCGTCCTCCGGCGCCACCACAAGCTCCTCCAGCGGCGCCACCAGCACGACGACGTCGTCGTCCGGCAGCTCGTCGGGCGGCGGGTGCGGGGTGACGTGGGAGGTGGGTCCGGCCACGCCGGGCACGTGGGGGGAGGCGGCCGCCGGCGTGGGCGGCGGGGTGACGTGGGCGGACCCGGGTGGCGCCCTGCGCTCCGACACCGACGAGGCCACCGTGACCCTGGCCCCCAGCGTCTCCAGCACCTTCCTGGTGGTGACCGACTTCGGCTTCGCGCTGCCCACGGACGCGGTGATCGTGGGCATCGAGGTGATGCTGGAGGGCGACTCCGACAACCAAACCATCAAGGACCGCGACGTGACGCTGGTGCTCGGCGGGGCGCTGGTGGGGTCGAACCGCGCGCTGGGCACGCCCTGGAACGGCGGCCCCCAGGACCACGGCGGGCCCACCGACACCTGGGGCGCCACCTGGACCGCCGCGGACATCAACCGGCTCGACTTTGGCGTGGCGGTCTCCGTGATGACCCAGGCGGGCGCCCCCGCGTCGGACACGGCCTACCTGGACACGGTGCGGATCACCGTCCACTACGACGTCAACGCCAACCCGGAGTCGCGCACCCAGCTGGGTGACGTGGCCACCGCCGACGGACTGCTGACCAGCGCGCGCTGGCAGGACCTGCCCGCTGCCGCCATGGCGGACGGCAACCCGGCGAGTGTCGACGTGTCGGAGACCGGGTGGAGCACCTACCTGGTGGCCAGCGGCCTGGGGTTCAACCTCCCCGCCGACGCGGTGATCCTGGGCATCAGCGCCACCGTGCTGCGTCGGGGCGAGGGCGAGGTGGAGGACTCCTCCGTGCGCCTGGTGAAGGCCGGCGTGGTGACCGGGCGGGAGAGCGCCACCGCGGGGCCGTGGCCCGTGGACAACACCGTGGCCGGCTACGGCGGCGAGGGAGACCTGTGGAACGTGGCCTGGGACCCCGCCGACGTGAACCGGCCGGACTTCGGGTTGGCGTTGGCGGTGAAGCGCGGGGCGAGCGCGGCGCAAGGCGTGGCGCACGTGGACGCGGTGACGGTGACGGTGCACTACGGTCATCCCAGCGTGGCCGGTCCGTTGAGCCCGGGCCGCGTGGTCAACGTCCCCGTCACCTTCTTTGGCGTCTGGAGCGCCCCGCAGAACGCGCGCGTTGCCGACGGCACTTTCGCCAACGCCTCCCTCTTTGGCATCCGCACCGACGACCTGGTGGCGAGCGAGTTCGGCTTTGCGTTGCCGGAGGGCGCGGTGGTGCGGGGCGTGCGCGCGGACCTGCTGGTGAAGGGCGTCCAAGCCGCGGACCAGCGCGTCCGGCTCGTCGTCGACGGCGTGGAGCAGGGAACGGCCCGCGTGGCCCCCGACGCGTGGTCCGACATTCCCACGGTGATGCCGCACGGGGGTGGGAGCGACCTGTGGGACCACCCCTGGAGTCTCGCCGAGATCCACGACCCGGGATTCGGCCTGGTGCTGGCGGCGCGCTACGTGGGCTCGGGGATGGAAGCGGGCTCGGCCTCCGTGGATCACATCCAGCTCACCGTCTACTACGACGTGTGCGCGCCCTGATCACGCCTGCATCTCGTCGACACCGCGCAGCATGCGCACCACGCGCGGCCGCGCCTGCACCAGCTCCCAGCCCTCCATGCCTTCCAGCAGGTGCAGCCAGCCCCACGCTGCCACGTCGGCAACCGTGGGCGCGGTGCCCACCAGCCAGCCCGTCTCCGCCAACGCGTCGTCCAGCAGCGTGAGCACCTCCGCCAACCGCCGCCGCAACCGCTCCGGCGAAGGAGACCGCGTCAGCGAACGCGTGTACTTGCGACGCATGTCCACCGTCATGAACCGGCCCACCGCGGCAAACGCGGCATCCTCCGCCACGCCGGCGGGATAGGCGCCACGGAAGGTGGCCATGGAGCGCTCGTGGTTCACCGGGATGAGCCAGCGCACCGGCGCCACCACCCGGCTCAGCCCTTCGTCGGACCACTCCTCGAGGAGAAGCGCGCGGGCGCGCAGGACGGGGTCGTGCGGAATCACCGGCCGCTCGGGGAATCTCTCCTCGAGGTACCGGACGATGTCCGTGGAATCCGCCACCACCCGCCCGTCATCCTGCAGCACCGGGACCTGGAGCTGACCGGAGAGGCGCTTGAGGATTTGTCGACGGAGCGGATGGACCTGCTCCTCGTGGAAGGGGACGCGCTTGTGGCGGAGGACGGCGCGGACCTTCGCGGTGTAGGGCGAGATGTTGTAGCCGTACAGGATCATGGGGCGGGCGTTCTAGCGCCCACGACTTGAGCGCGTCGACGTCTCACTCGCACACCGGCGCAGGCGCGCAGACCCCCGGCTGATCCATCTGGCCGCGGTCGCAATACCCGCTGTCACACTCGGAGGAGGAAGAGCAGCCGTCTCCGTTGGCGTTCAGCGGCACACAGGTTCCCTCCACATTTGTCGTCGGGGCGCAGCGACCGTGCGCGCAACGCGTGGGGTGCTCGCACAGTCCCGCCGCGCATGCTCCCGCCACGCCGCACGTACCACCCAGCGGGACCGGCGTCCGACACTCGCAGGCCGTGACCATTCCCGTGGTGGGATCCCGGCGCGCATCCGCGAACGTCTCCTCGGCGCATCCCAGCGCGTTGGTGCACGGCTCACCCGCGCCCGGCCATGCGGTCAGGGTCTGGCAGGTCCCCGTTGCCGCCGTGGCGGAGGGGAAGACGCAATGGCTCCGGCATTGGCGACCGCGCCTTCCCCGCTCGCACGTCGCGCCGTCCTCGAGGAGCGCCTGGCAGGTGCCCTGGTCTCCCTCGTCGGGAAGAACACAGGAGAAGCCGATCAGACAGGCGGAATGCCCCTCTCCACACGGCTGGCCCTCCCCCACCTGGTCCTGGCAGGTGCGTGCCCCCTCCTCGCCGACACAGATGAGGTTCCCGATGCAGTGGTTCGAGGTGCACGCCTCTCCCCGACGGTACGCCGGGAATGGACGACACACTCCCTCCGCGAGGTTGCAGTAGGCGCTGCCGCACTCCGAGTCGTGGCTGCACGTCGTTCCGTCGGGCGGGGGCTCCGCGCAGTGGTGGCACTGGCTTCCGGCCGGAGCCATGCACCGGGTGCCCACCTTGCACATGAAGGCGGACGGGTCGCAGACCTCTCCGACGTCGGCGGCGCTGGGCTTGGGGACGAATGCGGGGGCGCACGCCGCCAGGTCCCAGGGGACGGGATCGCCGTTGGGCAGGTCGCACGGCAGGTTGAGCAGCGTGTCCAGGCACCGGGTGGCTGCCGCGGAATCCAGCGTGAAGTGCAGCCCCGCCAGTTCCTCCGCCGAACCGGACAGGCCGAAGGGCACGAACTGCTCGGCCCGGGCCTCACACGCCGCGCGGCTGGCATGACGACGTCCGCGGAGCTCCGCGCAGCGCTCTTCGTATGCGCACGCATCCCTGGTCTGATGACGGTAGAAGTCGGTGAACGTGGTGACGACCGGACCGCCGGAAGAGCTGGTGGACCCGGTTCCCCCGTCGGAGGACGAGGGTCCGCATGCCGCCGCCAACAGGCCCGTGCTGGCCAGCAACCGCGCGAGGAAGATCCGGGTCATGAGCGCTCCTGTTTCGGCCCTATTAGCTCCCGGACGATTCTGGCACCTCTCCTGGCCGCAGACAACGCACCACCCGGTCACGGAGCGAGCCAACGACATGAGCGCATTCGCCCAATCCGCAGCTTCCCTACGCCGGACTAAGGCTTCCAGTTCTTCTGGATGGGCACCGCGGAGATGGAGTTCTTCGGAGAGCCTTCGATGATGCGGTCGCTGTAGACCAGGTAGACCAGCACGTCGCGCTTGCGGTCGTGGAAGCGCACCACCTGCATGGTCTTGAACAGCAGCGACGTGTCCTTCTGGAACACCATCTCCCCGTCCTTGAACGCCTCCTTGAACCGGATGGGCCCCACCTGCCGACACGCAATGGACGCATCCGAGGTGTCCTCCGCCACGCCCACCCCGCCGGCCAGGCCACCCTTCTTGGCGCGGGACAGGTAGCAGGTCACGCCCTCCACCTTCGGGTCGTCAAAGGCCTCGATCACGATCTTGTCGTTGGGGCCCAGCATCTTGAACACCGTGGACACGCTGCCAATCTCCTCCGCCGCCACGACGGTGCAGACGAGGGAGAGCAGGACGGTGAGGGTTGCGGTTCGCATGGTTGCTCCGGAGCGGGAAGTCCGAAGCAATGTAGGCAGGATCTGCGGAAACGGGGAGAGGAGATTGCCGGCGAGCGGTGCGGCTCCGAATGCCCACCGGCAATCTCCCAGGGGTTGTCGTCGGGGGCGGTCCGGGTGAAGGCTCCGGAGGACCGCGCTCCTCCACGACGACGATTCACGGAATCAGATGCACTGCGCGTTGTCCGTCGTGGACAGCTCGGTGTTGCCGGCGCATTCCTCCGCGCTGCAGCCGTTGTGGCAGATGTCGCAGGCATCCAGCGTGGTGGCGGTGCAATCCGGGTCCACCACGCCACAACCGCAGTCACAGCCGTCAGCGGCGCCGTAGTTGGCGGGGTGGCAGGTCCAGCCGGGCACCACGGTGCAGTCCGCCTGGCATCCCGCCACCCCCGGCGGCTCACACTGCTCACCGGCGTCCAGGCGCCCGTCGCCACACGTGGGCAGGAGCTGGCAGCGCGCGTTGCAGTTGCCCACGCCGGGCGGGTCGCATTCCTCGAAGGCCTCCACCACCAGGTCTCCGCAGCGCGTAGCCGGCACGCACAAGCCGCTGGTGAAGTTGCACACGCCCTTGCCGGTGCACTGCGCGTCGGAGGTGCAGGCCGGGACGCAGTAGCCGGCGTCCCCGCAGCGGTAACCGGTCCGGCACTGCGTGTCCCCGGAGCACGCGGCCATGCACAGGCCCACGTCGTTGCTCACGCCCTCCACCGCCACGCACACGCCACGCGTTCCGCAATCCTGGGCGCTCACGCTGCAGTACTCCGAGCAGCTGCCCTGCGGATGACCAAAGCCCTTCTCGTGGATGCAGAACGGGTCGCCATCCTGGGCGTTGCAGTCACGCGTGCGGGTGCACTCGCCGCCCAGCTCGGTGACGCCGGGCGTGCAGGAGAAGTCGCCGCGGCAGGTGCGGTCCGGGTCCTGGCAGTCGTACAAGCCGTTGTGGTTGTCGTCGCGCAGGTCATTGCAGTCCACCTCCTGCGGCACCGGCGCGGACATGGTGGCGAAGCACCCGCGACGACCCGTTCCCGCCGAGAGGCACCGCGTCCCCTCGCGGCAGTCCGCGTCCCCGGTGCAGGAGCGGATGCACAATCCCACGTCGTCACGGCCGAGCGCTGGCTGGCAGAACGCTCCCGCTCCGCAGTCCTGCGCCTGCAGGTTGCACAGCTCCGAGCAGTAACCGCCCCACTTCAGGCCGTTGAGGTTCCACAGGCAGGCCGGGTCTCCGTCGGTGGCGGAGCAGTCATTGGCGGCGGTGCAGGCGCTGCCCACGCGACCGGCGCCCTCGTTGCACACCTCGCGTCCGTCGTGGCAGTCGGGATCGGCGCAGTCCAAGAGGCCGTCGTTGTCGTCGTCGTACAGGTCGGCGCAGGCGAGCTCCACGCCCTGGCAGGTGGCATTGCACGTGGACCCGTTGGGCGGGTCACAGCTCTCTCCCGTCTCGACGAGACCGTTGCCGCACACGCCCACGCGCACCTGGCACTGCTCGTTGCACACGCCGCTGCCCGGCGGCTCGCACGCCTCCCCGGGGTCCACGCGGCCGTTCCCGCAGCCCGGCGCGGTGATGCAGCGGCCCGCGGCGAGGTCGCAATGGGCGGTGAGACCGCACTGCGCGTGGTCGGTGCACGCGGGCAGGCAGACCTGCGCACCGTCGTGGACACCGCAGGTGTAACCGGCGCGGCAGTCGGCGTTGTCGGTGCAGCGCGGGAGGCACACGCCGTTGCGCGGGCCCAGGCCAATGTCCAGGCAGGTGGTGCCGTTGGCGCAGCCTCCCTCGTCGACGTTGCAGTACTCGGAGCACATCCCGCCGGGGAAGCCCACCACGCGCTCGGTGAGGCAGAGGGGGTCGTTGCCCAGCGCGGCGCTGCATCCCGCGGTGCGCGTGCACGGCTCACCCGTGGCGCGGTTGCCTGGCTCACACGCCGGACGGCCCTTGCAGGAAGCGTTGTCACGGCAGTCGTACAGCCCGTCTCCGTCGTCGTCACGCAGGTCCTCGCAGCTGGTCTCGCGCAGGCGGCAGTTGGTGCCGCAGGTGACGCCGTCGGGTGGGTCGCATTGCTCACCGGGCTCCACCGCGCCGTTGCCGCACACCGCGAGCGCACCACACACGCCCCGCTCCTTGATGCAGTGGCCGCTCAGCATGCACTGGGTGTCGTCGGTGCAGCGGGGAATGCAGGCGCGCCGCCCGTCGGGGAGGCGGTCGCAGCTGTAGCCGGCGCGGCAGTCGGTGTCGGCGTCGCAGGTGAGCAGGCAGAGGTTGCCCACGCTGCCGGGGCGCGGGGAGCAGATGCCGGCGGCGCAGTCGTCGTCGGAGGTGCAGTGCTCGGAGCAGTAGCCGCCTGGCCAGCCCAGCTGGAACTCGGTGATGCACAGCGGGTCGCCGCCTTCCGCGCGGCATTGGTTGTTGGCCACGCACGCCCTTCCCGTCGGGGAAGTGCCGGCCTGGCACGCGGGCGTGCCCTGGCATGCGTCGGCATCCGCGCAGTCGACGAGCCCGTCGAGGTCGTTGTCCTCCAGGTCCTCGCAGTCGGTCTCCCGCGCGTCCCGGTCCTGGCACAGGTAGTTGCACGCGGTGCCGTCGGGCGGGTCGCATTCCTCGCCCACGTCGACGCGCCCGTCGCCGCAGCGCGCGAGGAGGACCACTCCCGACGAGGAAGACGTGGCGCCGCTGGAGCTGGCCGCCGCGCTGGCGCTCGACGCCGAGGAGGAAGAGGAAGAAGAGGAGGCGCTGGAGGCGGACGCGGCTCCCGACGATGAGCCACCGACCACGAAGGGCGGACGGGGCTCACCGCCGGGAACCACCGCGCTCCCGCTCGATGACGACGAGACGGAGGCCGCGGTTGACGTGTCGTCGTCACCGGGCGGGGGCGTGCCTCCGTCCGTCGGGGTTGGCGACGGAGAGGAGGCGATGGAGGCGGGAGGGTCGGAGGGTGGGGGCGCGCAGCGCGCAAGACAGGAGGCAGCCGCGGCCACGAGCACGCGGGTGGCGAGGGTTCTCATGACGCTGACCTGGGGTGCACGAGGGCCGGGGACATCCTGGGAACGGGAAGCCCGGGCGCTCGCGGATTGTGGAGGAAGTGGGGCGCTAGCGACGGGTGCGCCTGCGGCCCGCGATGGTCGGCGGTGCTGCGGTCGTCGTCACCCGTTCAACTTGCTGTCAGACAAATAACGAGTTGTTGGGGAGCGTGCACGGCTGTGGACGCGGGTTCTCGCCTGATCGCTGCGGATCAGCGACGAAGCGCGCGCGAAGCGATGAACGGGACGCCGGGAGCGCATTCTCCCGACGAGAAACTGCCGTGGAGCCCGGTTGCCGCCCGCGGATGCGGGTTGCGGGTGTGACGGGATTGGCCCTATGGGAAGCCCTGCAGACCGGAACGGAAGGCAGCCGTGGCAACGCATCTCAGTGTCAACGTCAACAAGGTGGCAACGCTGCGCAACACGCGGCACAACGGCATCCCCAGCGTGGTGCGGGCGGCGCAGCTGGCGCTGGACGCGGGCGCGGCGGGCATCACGGTGCACCCCCGTCCCGACCAGCGGCACATCCGCCCTCACGACGTGGAGGACATCTCCCGGCTGCTCATGCGCTACCCGCGGGCGGAGCTCAACATTGAAGGCAATCCGTTCCACGGTCTGCTGGACTACGCGCGCCGCTTCCGTCCCCACCAGTGCACGCTGGTGCCCGACGCCGCGGAGGCCTTCACCAGCAACCAGGGTTACGACCTGGCGAACGAAGGTGAGCCGCTGCGCGCGGTCATCCGCGAGATGAAGTCGCTGGGATGTCGCGTGAGCCTGTTCATGGATGCCATCCCGGAGCGCATGACGCTGGCGCCCGCCTTTGGCCCGGACCGCGTGGAGCTGTACACCGAGCCGTATGCCAACGCGTCCACGGTGACGCCGTCGGCGGAAGCGGTGCAGCCCTATGCGCGTGCGGCGGCGGAGGCACAGCGCCTGGGCCTGGGCGTCAATGCCGGGCATGACCTGAGCCTGCACAACCTGCCCTTCTTCCTCACCCACGTGCGCGGCGTCTCGGAAGTATCCATTGGCCACGCGCTCATCGCGGAAGCGCTGGAATACGGAATCCCGGAGACGGTGCGTCGCTACCTGGCCATCTGCGCCACGGGCTGAAGCCGCGCACGCGCACCGTCCTCGTCCTCGTCGTTGATTGCCGCGTGACCGGGATGCCACTACGTCGGCGAATGAGGAGGTGCGCCATGAAGAAGAAAGGCCAACTGAGCCCGCGCCAGGCCGCCGCCGACATGGAGCAGGAGGAGAGGGAGAACCACGCCTACGCCGCGCACACCGCTCCCCCCGAGGAGGAATCCGCGGCGCAGCCCGCGCAGGAGGCCATGGACCGGGTCCTGAAGCTGCCGCTGTATGCGCAGGTGCAGCTGCTGCGGAGCCTGGCGCCCATGATCCTCGGCAGCCTGGCGGCGCCGGACCAGCAGGAGGTCCTGGATGAGATCCACCACCGCACGCTGCAGGCCAGCCACGGCCGCGCCCCCGACGAGGGACGGCCCGCCCTCCACTGAAGCGGCGCGACTTCCGGGTGGCCGTGTCCTCGCCGGAACCCTTGTGTCCAAGCCTGCCGGCATGGTCCCGGCCACTTAGACTTGGATGGACGCCGAAGCCACACTTCGGGCGCAGACACGCGCCGCTCGTCGCGGGTTCCCGGACGGAGCCGCGTCACGGAGGGAGGCTGTCATGCCGGAACGCAAGACCAGGGCACGCGCCCAGAAGGCCAGGCGACAGGGCAAGGCTCCGTCGTCGCAGGCCGGCGAGTACGTGCGTGAGGAGATGCAGCACATCCGCAAGGGTCGTCACGGCGCGCGGTCGGCCAAGCAGGCCGTTGCCATCGGGCTGTCCAAGGCCCGCCGGGAAGGGGTGGCGCTGCCCCCGCCCAAGCGTGGCAAGACCTCGGCGCGCACGCGCAAGAGCGCGGAATACGCGGCCGCGGCGGGAAGACGCGGCGGCGCCAAGAAGACTTCTCCCAAACGAGCCCAGGCGGTGCGCGGCGCGCTGAAGCGGGAAGGTCGTGCCGCGGCGACCCCCAAGGCCCTGGCCCGCCAGGCGCGTTCCGCCGCGCAGCGTCGCTCCCCCGCCGAGCGCTCCGCCGCGGCCAAGAAGGCGGCGCGCACCAAGGGACCCGCGGTGCGTTCCGCGGCAGCCAGGAAGGCGGCGCGCACCCGTTCCCGACGGACCTGAAGGCCTTGCGGGGATGGCCGGATTGGCGTCATGTCCGCGTCATGCCTGAGCTCGCCCACCGCCCCAGCCTCGTCGACCTGCAGCAATACGTGAAGCAACTCGAAGTCGAGCGCGGCTTTGCGCAACAGGATGTGCTGCAGAAGTGCCTGTTGCTCGGCGAGGAGGTGGGCGAGCTGTTCAAGGCGGTGCGCAAGCTGCAGGGCCTGGGCGTCGACGTCACCGCGCAGGTGGGCGGCGCCGCGGGGGAGCTGGCCGACGTGCTCATCTACGTCTGCGCCATTGCCAACCGGCTGGGCGTGGACCTGGAGGACGCGTTCCGCGCCAAGGAGGAGCTCAACCGGCAGCGACGTTGGGCCTGAGCCTCACCCCCGCACCAGCTCCCGCAGCCCAAACACGCGCCGCGGGGTGCTGACGCCTTTGAGCGCGTGCGCGCCCAGGTCCACCAGGTCGGTGACGGAGCATCTCTCCGCCAGCGCCTCGCTGATGATGAGCGGTGTGCCCAGCGGTTTGCACAGGGATTCCAGCCGGCACACCTCGTTCACCGACGCGCCGATCACCGTGAAGTCCAGGCGCTCCCGCGCGCCAATGTTGCCGTACATGACCTCGCCCAGGTGCAGCGCCACGCCAATGGCCAGCGGCGGCTGTGCTTCGGTGGCACGCTCGCGGTTGAGCGCGGCCAACGCCTCCAGGGCCTCGCGCGCGGCGCGCAGCGCGTCGTCACAGGCCTGGCCCGGACCCGGCTCCCCGACGGGGAAGATGGCCAGGATGGCGTCACCAATGAACTTGAGGATCTCCCCGCCGCGGCGCAGCACCGCCTCGCCCACGCGCTCGAAGTAGCTGTCCAGCGTCTTCACCACGACGTCGGGAGGGATGCCGTCCGCCATGGTGGTGAAGCCGCGCAGGTCGCAGAACCAGATGGCCGCGGCAATGCGCTCGCCGGTTCCTCGTCGGACCACGCCCTGGGACACGCGGCGCGCCGCGTTGTGGCCCAGGTAGACCTCCAGCAGGGAGTCCATGGCAAAGCGCGCGGATTCCAGGCGCAACCGGATCTCCAGGAACGGCATCAGCTCGGTAAGCAGCGCCACGTTCTCGTCGGAGAAACCCCCGGGCGCGTCGGTGGCCCAGGACACCGCGGTGACCTGCTCCTCGATGTACAGCGGCAGCGCCAGGTAGTCGGTGCCGCCCTGCGCCTGCACGTCGCGGTAGACGCCGTACTCCAGCTGCTCGGGCGGGACGTTGAGTCGTCGTCGCAGCGGCCGACGGTTGCGTTCCACCTCGGCCACCGGATCGGTGGGCGGTCCGTCGGCGTGCGTGCGGCGCAGCTTGAGGATGAAGTCATGGGAGACCTTCTGCGCTTGCATCCGGCCTCCGCGCTTCCAGATGCAGCCGCGCCCGAAGACCTCCGGGTGCAACGTGGGGATGGGCACGAACATGCGCCACACCGGCACCCCTGCCGCGATCAGGCGCGTGCACAACTCCTCCGTCATCTGCTCCAGGCTCAATGACGTGGAGTCGCGCACCAGCCAGTGCACCAGCGTGTGGGCTTTCTCGTCGGCAATCAGCGGCATGGCAGGCCCGGTGTTCGGAAGACTCTGGTGGACGGTGCCTGCAGGCGTCAACGCTTGCGCCCGGGTTGCCGCGCGGTTAGCTGCCCCCCGCGACGAGGAGGTTGGCGATGAGGAACGGGTTGTTGATCGGCGTGGCGACGATGGTGATGGCGTGTCAGCAGGCTCCGCTGCCCGGCAAGGGGAAGGCCCCCAAGGTGGCGGCGGGCTCGGCCACGGAGAGCCTGGACCGCATGGATGGTCGCAAGCCCGTCCCGCTGTTGCCCATGATGGCGCACCACCAGAAGGAGAACATGCGCGACCACCTCGTGGCGGTGCAGGAGATCGTCCAGGCGCTGGCGCGGGAGGACTACGCTGGCGTCGAGAAATCGGCCGCGCGCATCGGGTACAGCGACCACATGGGCATGATGTGTGACCACATGGGCGCCGCCGCGCCGGGCTTCACCGACCAGGCCATTGCGTTCCACAAGACTGCCGACGGCGTCGGGGAGGCCGCGCGCAAGAAGGACCGCGGGGGCGTGTTGACGTCGCTGGGGCAGACGTTGACCTCGTGCACCGCGTGTCACGCCGCGTGGAAGCAGCAGGTGGTCGACGAGGCCACGTACCAGCGCCTCTCCGCCACGCACGGCGCGCACAAGTAGTACGACTCAGTGGCCGGGCAGCGCTCGCGCCGCCGGTATCCAGGGCGTGAGCCGGCGCCGCAGCCGTAGGGGCTAGGCTTTTCCACGTCGTGGAAGCGACGAGAGCGGAAGGAAATGCCTAGCCCGGGGCCGACGGAGCAACGCCGTTACCCTACGTCACCCATGCAACCGGGGTGCGTGCTGAGCATCCTTCTGGGACACGTTGGTTCAACCAGGGAAGACTTCGTGGCCCCCGGGCCAGGCATTTCCTTCCGCTCTCGTCGCTTCCACGACGTGGAAAAGCCTAGCCCCTACGGCTGCGGCGCCGGCTCACGCCCTGAGGGACCCCATGCGCGCCGCGGACCGGGAGGCGTGGCAAGAGGAGCTGGTCTGAAATTGCGCTACACTGCGCGCGCGCCCGACGTGGAGATGCCATGCACCGCCTCAGCCCCGCCCTCCTCTTCCTCCTCCCACTCGCGGTCTGGACCTGCAATCCCGACGAGGAGGACGAGGCCGGCGTGCGTCGCTCCACCGGCGCCACCAGCAGCAGCTCCAGCAGCAGCTCTTCGGGATCCTTCTGCGTGGAGGAGTGCGGTGCCGACGGGGACTGCCTCAGCGGCTTCCGCTGTCAGCGCAACCGCTGTGTTCCCCAGGATCCCCCGGACACCTGCACCAGCGACCTGCAGTGCACCGCGCGCGCCAGCGGCTGGTCGCCCTGCCCCGGCGAGAACGGGACCTGCACGGTGGCCAACTACGTCTGCGTCGTCGCCAGCGGACCGTATTGCGCGCTCACGCCGTCGGCGCAGCCGTGCTCGGCCAGCGGCATGGAGGAGATCACGCTGCCGCGCCAGGACGGACAGGGCAACGTCACGGTGTGCGCCATCCCGCGCCAGAAGTGTGGCAGCGGCGTGTGCTTCACGGGCTGTCGGAATGACGGCGACTGCGGCGGAGAGTACCCCGCGTGCAATCCCAGCAGCGGCCGGTGTGAATGCCGGGAGGGCAGCTGCACCACCAACGCCTCCGTGTGCTCCGCGGGCCGCTGCCGCTGCGCCGACGACTCGGACTGCACGATCAACGCGGACCTCTGCCAGGACGGCGCGTGCGGTTGCGCGTCGACGGCGGCGTGCACGTTGAATCGGGCGCACCCGCGCACCTCGTGGGTCTGTGAAGCGCCGTGACGGCGTGACGCTCCGCCCGCCCTGCCCCCTCGGAATGGGCTGGTTATGATGCCGTACGACGGGGAGGAGCCCCGCACGCGACATCGTGGTTGGCGGCAAACCGGCATCACGGATGGTGGGATGGCCCGTCATCCGCAGGACACCCATGGCACACCCGGGCAGACGTCATCCCGTGGGCGCGGAGTCCTCGTCGCAGGGCGTGCACTTCCGGGTGTGGGCGCCGGCGTGTCGACGGGTGGACGTGATCCTGGAAGGCCGCCCCGAGCCGTTCCCGCTGGAGCGCGAGCCCGGTGGCTACTTCTCCGCGCTGGTGCGCCCGGCCCGCGCCGGCACCCGCTACCGCTTCCGCCTCGACGAGGGCGAAGCCTTCCCCGACCCCGCCTCGCGCTACCAGCCGGAAGGGCCGCACGGTCCGTCCGAGGTGGTGGACCCCACGACCTTCCGCTGGACCGACGAGAGCTGGCGCGGCGTGAAGCTCCCCGGCCAGGTCCTCTACGAGCTCCACGTGGGCACCTTCACGCCGGAAGGGACCTTTGACGGCGTGCGCGCCCAGCTCCCCGAGCTGCGGCGGCTGGGCATCACCCTCGTCGAGCTGATGCCGGTGGCGGACTTCGCCGGTCGCTTCGGCTGGGGCTATGACGGCGTGGACTTCTACGCGCCCACGCGACTGTACGGCACGCCGGATGACCTGCGCCGCCTCGTCGACACCGCGCACGCGCTGGGCCTCGGGGTCATCCTCGACGTGGTGTACAACCACTTCGGCCCCGCGGGGAACTACCTGGGGAGGTTCTCCCGCGACTACGCCTCCCGTCGTCACAAGACGGAGTGGGGTGAGCCCATCAACTTCGACGGCGAGAACTGCGCACCGGTGCGGGAGTTCTTCGTCGAGAACGCCGCGTACTGGATTGACGAGTTCCACCTGGACGGGCTGCGCCTGGACGCCACCCAGTGCGTGTTCGATTCGTCGTCGGAGCACGTGCTCACGGCCATGGCGCGACGCGCGCGGGAGGCCGCCGGCAAGCGCTCCATCGTGCTGATGGCCGAGAGCGAGACGCAGCGCACCGAGCTGGTCCGTCCCGTCGGGAGCGGCGGCTGCGGCCTGGACGCGGTGTGGAATGACGACTTCCACCACAGCGCGGTGGCCGCCCTCACCGGGCGCAATCCCGCGTACTACACGGAGACGCGCGGCACGCCGCAGGAGCTCATCAGCGCCGTCCGCTGGGGTTACCTCTACCAGGGCCAGTGGTACGCCTGGCAGAACAAGCGACGTGGCACGCCCGCGCTGGACCTGCCCGCGCGCACCTTCGTCACCTTCCTGGAGAATCACGACCAGGTGGCCAACAGCGCCCGGGGTCAACGGCTGCACCAGCTCACCAGCCCGGGTCGCCACCGCGCCCTCACCGCGCTGTTTCTGCTGGCCCCCGGCACGCCCTTGCTGTTCATGGGCCAGGAGTTCAACGCTTCGTCCCCTTTCGTCTACTTCGCCGATCACGAAGGGGACCTGGGCCGGGCGGTGCGGGAGGGGCGGATGGATTTCCTCACGCAGTTCCCGGGCATCCAGGACGCGGCGGGTCGTGCGCTGGTGGCGGACCCCGGTGATTCCGCGACGGTGGCGCGCTGCAAGCTGGACTTCCGGGAACGGGAGACACACGCGCCGGCCTACCGGCTGCACCAGGACCTGCTGCGGCTCCGTCGGGAGGATCCCAATTTCAGCGCGCAGGACCGGGACCGCCTCCACGGCGCGGTGTTGGGCGAGGAGGCCTTCCTCCTGCGCTGGCTCCACCCCGAGGGCGACGACCGGCTGCTGCTCGTCAACCTGGGCCGCGACCTGCCGCTGCGCCCCGCCGCCGAGCCGCTGCTGGCGCCGCCCCGCGAATGCCCCTGGACGACGCTGTGGTCCAGCGAGGATCCCCGCTACGGCGGCGACGGAACCCCGCCCCTCGACGAGTCGACGTGGGTGGTGCAGGGACATGCCGCGGTGGTGCTGAGACCCGCGCGTGCGGAGGCGGCCCATGGCTAGGTCGGTGCTCAACAAGGTTCCCTGGCCCAGCCTGGAGGCGCAGCAACATCCCGAGACGTGGCTGCGCAAGGAGTGGCTCGTCACCAACGGACTGGGTGGCTACGCGTCCGGCTCCATCTCCGGCATCTGCACGCGTCGCTACCACGGCCTGCTGGTGAGCGCGTTGCCGGCGCCGCTGGGACGCGTGCTGATGTTCAACCACCTGGCCGAGACGCTGGTGTTTCCCGACGGAGGAACCGTGGCGCTCACCGGTGAGGAGCACGCCGGCGCGCCCTTTGCGCTGCCCGCGGCGCTGCAGGAATTCCGCCTGGAGGGCGGGCTCCCGGTGTGGACCTTCAGCGTCCGCGACGTCACGCTGGAGAAGCGCCTGGTGCTGCCCTTCCAGCAGAACACCGTGCACGTGACCTACACGTTGACGCACGCCCCGGCGCCGCTGACGCTGCAGCTCCGTCCGCGCATCCACATCCGCCCGCATGACGCGCACGTCGACGTGGAGCTGGGAACACCCTACGTGGTGCAGATGGTGGAGCGACGTTGTGAGGTGCGCGCCTCCGGCGACCTCCCGGCGCTCAAGCTCACCATGCACGCCAACACCGCGGCGCTGACGCTCGACGGAGGAAGCACGGGGGAGTTCTTCTATCGCGTCGAGCACGCGCGCGGTTATCCCAGCCGCGGACCGGTGTGGAGCCCGGGCTTCTTCCACGTGACGCTGCGAGAGCACGAAAGCGCCACGCTGGTGGCCTCCACGGAGAGCTGGGAGAGCATGACGGAGCTGACCCCGCGGGAGGTGTTCGACGCGGAGATGGTGCGGAGGGAGAAGCTGCTCGCGCGCGCGGATCCCCGGGCCCGGAGCGGGCTGGCGGCGGAGCTGGTGCTGGCGGCGGACCAGTTCATCATCACCCCCAGCACCCGTCCCACCGACGCCGCGCGCGCCCACGCCGCCGGCGACGAGGTGCGCACCGTGATTGCCGGCTACCCGTGGTTCACCGACTGGGGCCGCGACACGATGATCAGCCTGGAGGGCCTCACGCTGGTCACCGGGCGACACCGCGAGGCGGGCTGCATCCTGCGCACCTTCCGCCAGTACGTGAAGGACGGCCTCATCCCCAACATGTTCCCCGAGGGAGGGAAGGAAGGGCTGTATCACACCGCGGATGCCTCGCTCTGGTACTTCCACGCCATGGACCGCTACGTGCGCTGCACCGGCGACGTGGGCACGCTGGAGTACTGCTTGCCCGCGCTCCTCAGCGTCGTGGAGCACCACCTGCGCGGCACGCGGTTTGGCATTGGCGTGGACCCCCAGGACGGGCTGCTGCGCCAGGGCGCGGAGGGCTACCAGCTGACGTGGATGGACGCGAAGGTGGATCACTGGGTGGTCACGCCTCGTCGGGGGAAGGCGGTGGAGATCAACGCGCTCTGGTACAACGCGCTGCGCCTCATGGAGCGCTGGCTCAAGGACCTGGGCGACCCCGCGCGCTCCGTCGAGATGGGTGAGCACGCGCAGCGTTGCCAGGAGAGCTTCCAGGCGCGCTTCTGGTACGCGCCGGGCGGACACCTCTACGACGTCGTCGACGGGGAAGGCGGTGATGACAGCGCGTGCCGGCCCAACCAGGTCCTGGCCATCAGCCTGCCACACCCGGTGCTGGCGCAGGAGCGGTGGGAGAGCGTGTTGCAGGTGGTGCGTCGCGAGCTGCTGACGCCGGTGGGCTTGCGGTCACTCAGCCCGCACCACGTCGACTACAAGTCCCGCTACGACGGAGACCTGCGCGCACGCGACGCGGCCTACCACCAGGGCACGGTGTGGGGCTGGCTCGCCGGTCCGTTCGTGGACGCGTGGCTCAAGGTCCATCCGCAGGACCGCGCCGGCGCCGCGCATTTCCTGAGCGGGTTTGCGCCGCACATGGCGGACGCGTGCATTGGCACCATCAGCGAGATCTTCGACGCCGAGGACCCGTTCACCCCGCGCGGCTGCACGGCGCAGGCCTGGAGCGTGGCGGAGGTGTTGCGCGCGCTGGTGAAGGTGGCTCCGTCGGGGAACCCGTAGGTTTGGGGTCCGCGTACGACGTGTTCACCGGAGAAGCCGTCTCGCAACCAGATGCCCATCGGGATTGCGGACGGCGTGAGCGGGCCACGACATCGCAATCCCGACAAGTTCGCCGGCCGCGCCGGTTGCTCCGACGCCGCCCCTCACGTCGTCACGGTGACGAGGTCGTGGCGTCCTACCAGTGCCACACCTGGTCATACCCGCCGAGCAGCTTGGGCACCGACGCACGCGGGATGGGCTTGATGCCGGAGATGAGGTCGCTGCCCTCCAACCCGCGCTCCGCCACGTCCTCCTGCACCAGGAAGACCTCCACGCCCTTGCCCACCAGCTTGGCCACGTCGTCGTCCAGGCGCGGCGGCTGCGTCTGCTGGCGCGCGCCAAAGCTCAGCCCGGACGCGTCCTGTCCCTTCACCGCGTAGTTCACCGCCGCTCCGCGCAAGAGCACGTGCAGGTCCGCACCCGCGCCCTTCATGGCATGGGTGATCCACACCACCGGGTCATCCTGCTCCTCCAGCGTGGCGCGGTAGGCCGTCTCGATGATCTGCAGAACCTTCTTTGCCATGGGTAGGCCTCCTCACCGGGTCCCGATGACCAGGGTGTTGTCCGAGCTCTCCGCGAACTTCCACAGGTCCGCCGGGCTGCCACGTCGCACGCCGGGGATGGTCTCCCCCGCGCCCCGCTCGTCGACGCACAGCCCGCAGTTGATCCAGTCCAGCTTGCCGCCGTTCTTCTCCGTCTCGGCGATCAGCGCGGCAATCCAGTCCTTGGGATTGGGGTGGTCCTCCTGCGCCAGGTCGCGACCGTGCACCGCATTGGCGTGCGGCGCCTGCTTGGCAAAGGGCAGGTACACCGCGCCCTCGTACGCAAACACGTTGATGTTGTAGCCACGCTGCGCCGCCACGTGGAGCAGCCGCAGCGCCGTGGTGGAGCGCGCGTCCTCGTAAGGCGGATCCATCAGCACGAACGTCAGGGTCTTCTTCTCAGCCATGTTCCACCGTCCTCTCAGTGCCAGATGGCCTTGCGGCCCTCGGCAAGCTGGTCCACCACCACCTCAAGGGGCGCGCTCCTCACTCCCGCCGCCAGACGCCCCGCCCCAATCCCGCGCTCGCGCAGCGAGAAGTCGTCCGCCAACACCTCCACTCCGGCCTTGGCCAGCGCCTCCAGCCCCGCGCTCGCCGCGCTCCGTCGCGCCGGGAACACCCCGTTCTGCACCAGGAACAACGTCACCTCGTGCCCTTCCGCCTTGAGCCCCCGCACCAGCTCGTAGCTCCACACCGTGTCCTTGGACTCCAGCGGGTCCCGTGACTCGATCACCAGGTATTTCGCCATGTCGCAACCTCCGTTTGAACGGAATCCCATCCGCCAACGCGGAAGACCACGGCGCTCCGCCCAAGTCAAGGGCGCGGGGACGGCGGTCCCCAACTGCCACCCAACCGGCCCCTAACTGCCCGCCCAACAAGGGTTTTCCCGCCTGGCCCGGCTCCCCTGGGGCGGGGCATTGTGGTACGCGAGGGCGCCAGGGGCGGGAGGTGGTGCAGAGCGTGGCGGAGAACGAGCGCAGGCCGGGCATCCCGCTGGACCAGTTGCCCACCGTGCAACCCTTGCCGGCAACCGAGCGACTGCCGCCGGGGGAGGTGGCCAGCCGCTACCAGCGGATTGCCCAGTCCAACATGGTGGGCATCCTCATGTGGGACACCTCGGGCCGCATCAGCGACGCCAACGACTACGTGCTCAACATGATCGGCTACACGCGCGAGGAGCTGGAGCGCGGCGCCATCAAGTGGAATGAGCTGACGCCTCCGGAGTTCCTCCCCGGCGAGATCCGCGCGCACCAGGAGCTGGTGGAGCGCGGCGTGTGCACGCCTTTTGAGAAGGAATACGTGCACAAGGACGGGCACCGCGTGCCGGTGCTCATTGGCGGCGCGTTCCTCAGCGGCAGCCGGGAGAAGGGCATCTGCTTTGTGCTGGACATCAGTGAGCGCAAGCAGATGGAGATGGCCCTGCGCGCCAGCGAGGAGAAGTACCGCACCGTGGCGGAGCACAGCACGGTGGGCATCTGCCAGGCGGAGCCCCTGGACTGCATCACCTACGTGAACCCGGCGCTGTGCCGGCTGGCAGAGGTGGATGACCTGCGCCAGGTGCTGGGTCAGAAGCCGGAGACCTTCCTCGCGCCGGAGAGCATCCCGGCCTTCCGCGCCAACATCGCCAAGCGGCGGCAGGGCCTGGCCAGCGTGTACGAGGTGGAGCTGCTGGGATTGAAGGGCGGACGCCGCCACGTGCTGGTCTCCGGCGCCCCGCTCTTCCACGCCGACGGGACGGTGCGCGGCTTCCTCTCCACCTTCACGGACATCACCGCGTTCCGTGAGACCAAGGCGGAGCTGGAGAGCACGCTGGGGCTGGTGCGCGCCACGCTGGAGTCCTCCGCCGACGCGGTGCTGGTCACCGACGCCGAGGGGCGCGTGGTGATGGGCAACCAGCGCTTCCACGAGCTGTGGGACGAGGCCGCCTCACCGGTGGGGCGCGCGCTGGAGACGCTGGTGGAGCAGCACCTGGTGGCCCCCGCGCCCTTCCTGGCCCGGCTGCGCGCCCTCCCGCCCGACGAGCCGCTGGACGTGGACGCGCTGGAGCACCGCGGCGGGCGGTGGCTGGAGTGCCGGTGTCGGCCGCGGCGCATGGGGGCGGAGGTGGCCGGGCGCGTGTGGAGCTTCCGCGACGTCACCGAGCGACGCCGCCTGGAGGCCCAGCTGCGTCTCAGCGACCGCATGGTCTCGGTGGGGCGCCTGGCCGCGGGCGTGGCGCACGAGGTGAACAACCCGCTGGCGCACCTCATGGGCATGCTGGAGCTGAGCGAGGAGCGCCTGGCCGCGGGGGCGCCTCTCGACGAGGTGCGGCGCCTGGTGCAGGACGCCCGGGAGAGCGCGGCGCGCATCCGCAGCATTGTGCAGGACCTCAAGGCCTTCTCCCGTCCCGACGACAACACCGCCGCCGCGGTGGACCTGCAGGGCGCGTTGGAGCGGGCGCTGCAGATGGTGCAGAACCAGATCCGCCACCGCGCCGCCGTGGAGCGCCACTACGCGGGGCCGCTGTTTGCCCGCGCCAATGAGGGACGGCTGGTGCAGGTGTTCGTCAACCTGCTCATCAACGCCGCGGACGCCATCCCGGAAGGCCGCGCGCACGCGCACCTCATCCGCCTCACGGTGCGGGAGCACGAGGGCCAGGCGTGCGTGGAGATCTCCGACAGCGGCGTGGGCATCCCGGAGGACGTGCGCAAGCACATCTTCGACCCGTTCTTCACCACCAAGCCGGTGGGGCGCGGCACCGGGCTGGGGCTGTCCATCTGCTACAGCATCGTCAGCGCGTACCAGGGCACCATCGAGGTGGACAGCCGGGTGGGCCAGGGGGCCACCTTCCGCGTGCTGCTCCCGTCCGCCCCACCTCCCGCGGCGGCCACGACGACGACGCCACCCCCGCCCACGCCCGCCGCGCGACGCCGGGGTCGCCTGCTGGTGATTGACGACGAGGAACCGGTGGCGCGCATGCTCTCGGCGGTGTTGGGCCGGGAGCACGAGGTGACCGTGGAGCTGCACGGACACGCCGGGCTGCAACGCCTGCTGCAGGACCCGCACGCCTATGACCTGGTCTTCTGCGACCTCATGATGCCCGACCTCACCGGCCAGGAGCTGTTCTCACGCGTGCGCGCGCAGCACCCCGGCGTGGAGCAGCGGGTCATCTTCATGACCGGCGGAGCGTTCACCCCCTCGGTGCAGCGGTTCCTGGATGCCGTGGGCAACACCGTGCTGGACAAGCCCTTCCGCGTGGACGTGGTGCGCACGCTGGTGCAGCGACGCCTGGCCGGAGAGCCCTCGTGAATCCTCGCGTTGTGGCGCCGCCGCGCGCCGGCTACACCTGCGCGCACAATATGCGCACCTCCGCCGTCACCGGGCTGTTGCTCGTTGTCACCGCCTGTGGTCCCAACCTCTCCCGGCTGGGCGTCAGCAGCTCCATCACCGGGGTCACCCTCTCCGGCTCGGTGTCCGACGCGCTCTACAAGACCCGGGTCAGCGGCGTGGAGGTGTGCGTGGTGGAGCCGGCGGAGCAGCCGTGCGTGCGCACCAATGACGTCGGGGAATTCTCCATCCCGGAGGTGCCCAAGGACGCACGCGTGCTGCTGCGCTTCATCCGGGAGGGCTACTATCCCAACTTCGCCGAGTACACGACGCACCAGGCCGACGAGTTCCTGACCTACGCGCTGGCCAGCGAGGACGTGGGGCTGTTCGTGGCCAACCTGGCCGGGGTCACCCACGACGACGCCAACGGGATCGTCATCTTTGGCGCGCGCAGCGGGAAGGGCCCGGAGGCCAGCAACGTCACGGAGGTGAGCGTGGCGCTGGACCCCGAGGGCGGCGACGGTCCCTTCTACGCCACCGAGAGCGGCTTCGACGAGAACGCCACCTCCACCACCAGCGTGGGCGGCGGCAGCATCTTCAACGTGGCGCCGGGCACCTACCGCCTGCGCTACACGCACCCCGCGCGCACCTGTGAGCCCTACTACGCGTGGAGCGCGGGAGAGCCCGGCGTCATCGAGGTCAAGGTGCAGGCCGGCTTCAGCACCTACGTGAGCCAGATCTGTCCGTGACCGTCCCGCACCTGTTCATCTTCGGGCTGGGCTACAGCGCGGAGGTGCTGGCGCAAAGGTGCCTGTCGACGGGATGGCGGGTCTCCGGCACCACGCGCTCCCCGGAGCGACGCGCCCACCTGGCCACGCTGGGCATCACCGCGCATCCCTTCCCGCTCGCCAACGGAAGCGCGCTCCACGACGTCACCCACGTGCTGGGCAGCATCCCTCCCGACGAAACCGGCGACCCCGTGCTGGGCACCCACGACGTGGGACGCGCGGGCTGGCTCGGCTACCTCTCCTCCACCGGCGTGTACGGCAACCACGGCGGCGCGTGGGTGGACGAGGACAGCGCGCTGCTGGGCACCGGCGCCACCGCGCTCGCCCGTCGACACGCGGAGGGTGCGTGGCGGGAGCGGGGCGCGCACATCTTCCGGGTGGCGGGCATCTACGGGCCTTCCCGCAGCGCGCTGGACACGGTGCGCGCGGGGCGGGCGCAGCGGCTGGTGAAGCCGGGCCTGGTGTTCAGCCGCATCCACGTCGAGGATCTGGCCGCCACCGTGCAGGCCGCGCTGACACGCCCCGCGCCCGGCACCGTCTACAACGTGGCCGACGACCTGCCCGCGCCGCCCCAGGACGTCGTCACGCACGCGTGCGAGCTGCTGGGCGTCCCCGCGCCGCCGGAGCGCGCCTACGCGGAGGTGGAGGACACGCTGAGCCCGGCGCTGCGCGGCTTCTACGCGGAATCCCGACGGGTGCGGAACACGCGCCTGCGCACGGCGCTGGGCGTCACGCTGCGATTCCCCGACTACCGCGCGGGGCTGCGGGCCATCCTGTCGGCGGAAAGGGAGCCGGAGTGACAGTGTGCCGGCGACTCCGCGACGACGACGGCTGAGCACGTGCTGACGGTCTGTCGGAACATCGGCAGGGAAGGAAGTGCCAAGCGCGTCACGAAGCGGGTGAGCGGAAGCAGCGGCGCCCTGGAGTGCGGTGCGAAGCGGATCCAGCGGCCGACGACGTGAAGCACCGCCCTGGATGGCGTCCACCGTCCAACCAGGTCATGCCATGGGGAGCGTCGAGAACACGGGGCACCGGGGACAGAACGACGTCCGCGCCGTCGGGCGGCCCGATCCAGGGCGGTGCTTCACGTCGTCGACCGCTGATCCGCTTCGCACCGCACTCCAGAGGGTGTCTCAGTTTGATGTGACGTCGTGGCGGGTACCTGCGTATGAGGGGGCATGCCCCGAGTCATCGAGCCGGACCGAACACAGCAGGTGCTCCTTCCCA
>JBFMGU010000112.1:0-33595 GCA_040752415.1 Myxococcota bacterium | reverse complement strand
TCTCCTGTCAAACCAGTGGCGTCACGCCGCTCGTCGCGGCGCTGGTCCTCCTACGACTCCGCCGACGCTGACTTCTACTTTTCCGCCTGCGCCGCCAGCAGCAACCGCGCAAAGGCCACCGGCTCCAGGTCCGCCGCCAGGCCCATGCGCTTCTCCGTCGGCGCGTCCACCACGTTGACGCTGGCCAGCACCTCCACCGGGGTGGGCAACAGCGACGAACCGCGCCACGCCGGCGGCTCCGGCACGCGCAACACCGCACGCACCAGTCCCGGCATGCGCAGCAGCGCCGTCGAGGGAAGCTTCAGCACGTCCACGGGCGCAGCCTCGACGACGCCACCCACGCCATCCACTGCCACGCGCACCGGCGCGGAACCCGTCTCCACGACGAGCACCGCGGCACCCGGCCCCAGCAACGGCAGCTCCAGCACCTGCGCGAGCAAGAGCGCGTCGGGCCCCGGGTCCCCGCTGATCTCGCGAATCTGCGTGAGGTCCAGGGTGAGCAGCGCGCGCCCGGCACGCACCAGCAGTCTTCGCTCGGGGAGCGTCTTGGCCTGTTGCTTCACAACGCCTCCCAGGCCGCCAGCGCATCCTTCAGCGCGGCCCGCATCGCCGTCGACAACGGTGCTTCCCCCAGGTCCGCCAGCGGCAACATCACCGCTCCGCCGGGAAGTCTCGCCCGGGGCTTGAGACGCGCTTCAAACGTCCACAGTCGCAGGTCGCGGTGCGTCAGCGTGCGCGCGGTGCAGGAGAGCAGACGGCCCACCTGCAGCGTCGGGTGCGCGTCCACGAGCTCGCGCTTGAGATGCTCCGCCCAGCTCGCGCGCGGTTTCACGTCGGGCTCGGAGTCGGTGGAGGGCAGCTCCAGGAGGCCACCGAACAGGCTCTTCCCCTCGCGACGCACCATGCACACCCGCTCCCCGTCGGTGACGAGCGCCAACCCCACCTCCAGGCTCTTGCGGGCCACGCGCTTGCGCGGCGCGGGAATGCGGTCGGTGGCGTCCCACGCGCGGGCGCGACAGTGCTTCTCCCACACACACCCGTCGCAGCGCGGCCCGCTCCACACGCACACCGTGGCGCCCAGCTCCATGAGGCCCTGCGTGACGTCGCCCGGCGTCTTGTGCTCACCCAGCACCGCGGCGGCGTGGCGCACCGTGGCGCGCAGCTCCCTGGACTCCACCTCTCCTTCCAGGCCCAGCAACCGCGTGAATACGCGCGTGACGTTGCCGTCGACGGCGGGAGCCGGTTTCCCCAGCGCAATGCTCAGCAACGCACCGGCGGTGTAGTCGCCCACGCCGGGAAGCGCGCGGATGTCCTCTTCGCTCGTTGGAAAGACGCCACCGTGACGGTCACGCACGGCCTGTGCGGCCCGGTGCAACAGGCGCGCGCGACGGTAGTAGCCCAGCCCGCTCCACGCCCCCAGCACCTCCGCCTCGGACGCGTCCGCCAGCGCGGTGACGTCGGGAAAACGGGCCAGGAAGGCGTCGTAGTAGCGCTTGACGGTCTCCACCTGCGTCTGCTGCAGCATGACCTCGCTGACCAGGATGGCGTACGGGTCGCGCGTGCCGCGCCACGGCAGGTCGCGGCGGTTGGCGCGGTACCAGCGGGTGAGCGCGTCCTGCAGCGTCGTGGGTTCCGCGGGCCAGTCCACCACGGTGTCAGGGGAGGTCTGCTTACGGGCCAATCGCCGCGTCGACATCACCGCCATCCCCCGGACCCGCGTCCGGCGTCGCCGGGGTGTCCGCCGCCAGCAACGTGAGGACCGCGCTGCCGTTGAGCAGCGTCAGCGGCGTGCCCTGCGGCGTGGTCACGCGCGCCTGTCCGCCGCCGCTGGGGCCACCGTCGCGGATGGCGGCGTCGTTGAACTCCAGCTTCACCTGCACCGCCGCGGGTCCCAGCCCCAGCGTGACGTCGTTGGGAACGGTGAGGCGCAGGCGCGTGGTGTAGCCCCCCTTCACGAACGGCGCGGGCGGCGTGGGCTCGTACAGCGTGGCTTCCGCGCGGATGGAGGTGCCGGGCCGCGTCAGCGTGGCGATGATCGGGATGAACGTGCCGGTGCCCACCGGACTGCCGTTGACGTCGCGACCGCCCACCGGCTGGTTCAGGATCAGCTCCACCTGCTCGCCGGCGCCCAGGCTGAGGTCGGGGTTGTTGCTGGTGAGCTGAACCATGCGCGTCACGCCCAGCTCCTCGGTCTGCGTGAAGTAGAGCGCCGCGGAATCCTCCCACGCGCGCCCCGACGGAGTGGCGGCACGAATGGACAGGTTGGCCTCGGTGCCCGGCGGCGCGCGCGGCAGGATCAGCTGCACGGTGCTGGAGAGCCCGCCCCCGTCGCTCCCGACGACATCCAGGCGCGTGGGCGTGCCATTGGGGTTGAGCGGCGAGCCGTCCTCCGCCACCACCACCGCGTCGAGGGTGCCCAGGTCCACGGGCTGGTTGAACACCAGTCGCAGGTAACCCTCCGTCGTCGCGGTGGAGGCCTCCACCATGCCCGGCACCGGCACCACGCGGTTGGTGATGAGGTCGGGCACGTTGCTGGCCAGCACCTCCAGCGGCGCGTTGGCCTGCAGCGGCTGCACCACCACCACCACCTGCGTGCCCTGCGTGGCCAGCTGCGAGACGGGAATGGTGCGCGTCTCACCCGCCGTCCCCGGCCCGCCCGACGGTGCATACGGCGCCACCGTCAGCTGCACGCTCAGACCGGGCAGACGCGCCGCCAGGCGCACCGGGTCGGGAAGCATGTTGAAGGCGGCGTTCCCCTCGCCGTCCGTGGTGGCTTCCTGGTGGACCACGCCGGCCGCGGTCATGCCCCCGCCCCCCTGCAACGCGTAGCGCGCCGCCAGGTCCATCAGCACGCGCACGCCGCTGGCGGCCAGGCCATCCTGGGTCAGCACGCGCACCGACAGCGGCGTGTCGCCGAAGGGGATGAGCACCACCGGCCCCACGAACGCATGCGCGTTCCCCGACGGGAAATTGCCCGCCTCGTCATCCAGGAACACATCCAGCTCGGCGCTGTGGAATCCGTCGCGGGTCAGCACCACGTGCACCATGCCGCCGGCGGGCACGGCCTCCACGCGGAAGAGCCCCGCGTCGTCGGTCTGGGTGCTGAAGGTGTCCTTGCCCACCAGGAGCGTCACCTGCACGCCGGAGAGCGCCCCGTCGTCGACAAAACCCTTCACCTCGCCCGCCACGCTGCCCACCGGCGCGGTGGGGTCCACGATGGTCCGGACCGGCAGATCCTCGTCGGTGCTGCCGTCATCCTGGGTGGGGGTCTGGGGTTCGGGCGTCTGCTGCTGCTGGCAGGCGCTTCCCGTGAGCGAGACGACGCCCGCGGCGAGAGCCAGCGTCATGAGGGCCGGTCGGACGAGTGGGATGGACACGCGCATGGCTCAGACATTCCTGCCCGCCGCGGCCACTGTCAAACGTATGGCTCGCGGCCTACTTGATGAGGAAGAGGTGCTCCGGCTCAGGGTGGACGCGACGTGCCACGCGGTCGGTCACCCACAGCAGCGGAATGGCCAGGATGGCGTTGGTGAGCAACGTGGCCCACACGGCGTCCCAGACCGACCCAAGCGGCTGCGTCCCCGAGGAGAACAGCCCCACCAACGACGTCACCATCAGCCGGTGGAAGAACGCCGCCGCCGCGGCCACGGGCCACAGTTTCGGCCCCGGATCCAGCTGCACCGCGTTGGCCACCACGCGCAGCAGCACAAAGAGGACCATCAGGGTGAGCTGGTGCAGCCCGGTGGGAGACGCCGCGGTGACGTCGAGGAGGAAGCCCAGGAGGAGCGCGCTGATGGCGCCACCCACCAGGTCAAAGCGGAACGCCAGGTAGGTGACCAGCACCGCGCACGGGTCGGCCCGCACACCGGAGAGCGTCCCGGTCCGCTCCAGCGCCGTCATCACCGCCAGCGCCACCAGCCCCAGCCCCACCGCGAACAGGCGGCTCACGCCCCGCCTCCGTCGGGCCGCGCCGCGGTGCCCTTGGCGGATGCCCCGCCCCCGTCGCGCACGCCCGCCGGTCGCGCCACCGTTCCCCCGTCGGGACCACCCGGAGGCACCGCACCACCGTCGCGCCGTCGACGTCGACCGGCATCCACCGCGGAGCCGCCCACGTCGTCGGGAGTCCGCATTCCCGCCGGAGCGCGCTTCTCCTCCACGCCCCCGTCGGTCTGCGGCACCAGCACCCAGGCGGGCGGGGATTCCACCAGCTCGGTGAGCTGCTCGTCGGAGACGCCGGCGTCGCCCTGGGTGGGCACCTCCACGGGAGGCGGGGCCACGGTGGGCGGCACCAGGTACAGCGGCTCCTCGACGGTGCGCACCACCAGCACGTGGCTCAGCTTCCGGAAGTTCACCGCCGGCTGCACCGTGGCGGTCTGGTAGAAGCTGTTCTCCGGCCGCTCCACCGCCACCACCGTGCCCACCTTCACGCCGCGCGGGAAACGCGCTCCCAGGCCGCTGGCCACCACCTCGTCGCCAATCTTGACGTCGTCGCTGCGCTCCAGGCCCTCCACCCGCAGCATGGCCTCGCCCTCGCCCGCGGTGCCGTGCGCCAACCCGCGCGCGCCGGTGCGGGGCAGCGTGACGTCCACGGCGCTCTGCCGGTCACTGACCAGCAGCACGTCGGAGTAGCCGCCGCTGGTGCGCAGCACGCTCCCCACCGCGCCGTTCTCGTTGACCACCGCCATGCCACGGCGCACGCCGTCGTCACGACCCACGTCCACGCGCACGGTGCGGTACACGTTGCTGGCCCCCACGGCGATGACCCGCGCCGCCATGACCTCGCCCGGTCCCGGCGTGGGACGTGCGTGCAGGAGCGCCCGCAGCCGCTCGTTCTCGCGCTCCAGCTCACCCAGCCGCTCCTCGGTGCGACGCAGCCGGGACAGCTCGATGCGCATGGCGCGGTTCTCCTTCAGGCTGTCTGCGGTCTGGATGTACGCGGTCCAGCGGTCGCTCACGCTCTCCACGACGGAGGTCATCCCGTCCTGGATGGGCGCGGTGAGGCGCAGCACGGCGCGCACCGCGGGGCCGGCATCCGCGTCGGAGCGGGTCTGCGCGTACAGCACCACGGCGGGAACCAGCAGGCACACCACGACCGCGACCAGGTCGCGATACTTGGACAGGAGGTTCAGCATCTGCCGCGCTTGCCGCCCTCCTACCGGATCGCCACCCGGCTCAGCAGCTCAATCTGCTCCAACGCCTTGCCGCCGCCCAGCGCCACCGACGAGAGCGGGTCCGAGGCAATGTGCACCGGCAGCCCGGTCTCCGACGCGATCAGCGCGTCCAGCTTCTTGAGCAGCGCGCCACCACCGGTGAGCCAGATGCCCCGGTCCACGATGTCGCTGGCCAGCTCCGGCGGCGTGCGCTCCAGCGCGGTGCGCACGGTGTCGATGATGAGGTTCACCGGCTCCTGCAGCGCCTCACGCACGTCGTCACTGTTGATCTCCACGGTGCGGGGCACGCCGGCAATGAGGTCGCGGCCCTTCACCTCCATCACCAGCAGGTCCTCGGTGGGCGCGGCGCTACCCACCTTCATCTTGACCTGCTCGGCGGTGCGGTCGCCCACCAGGATGCTGTACTTGCGCTTGATGTGGTTGATGATCGCCTCGTCCATCTTCTCCCCGCCCACGCGCAGGGAGCGAGAATAGACGATTCCGCCGAGGCTGATGACCGCGGCTTCCGTGGTTCCACCGCCCACGTCCACGATCATGCTTCCCGACGGCTCGGTGATGGGGAGCCCGGCACCAATGGCGGCGGCCATGGGCTCCTCGATGAGGTAGACCTCGCGCGCGTTGGCGCTCTCGGCCGCCTCGCGCACGGCGCGCTTCTCCACCTCGGTGATGCCCACCGGCACGGCGATGATGATGCGCGGGCGGACCATGGGGCTGCCCTTGAGCGCCTTCTTGATGAAGTAGCGCAGCATCTCGCTGGTGGCCTCGAACTCGGCAATGACGCCTTCGCGCATGGGGCGGATGGCGGTGATGTTGCCGGGCGTGCGGCCCACCATGTCCTTGGCCTCACGCCCCACCGCCACCACCCTGGTGCCGCTGCCGGCGCGGGTGACCGCCACCACCGAGGGCTCGTTGATGACCACGCCCTTGTTCTTCACGAAGAGAAGCGTGTTGGACGTGCCAAGGTCGACCGCGATGTCCGTCGAGAACCAGGTGAAGAGCCGGTCAAGCATGGTGGGAGGCACGAGTTGCCGTGGGGGACGGCAGGAACCCCCGCGCTGCGCCAGCCACAACGTGACCGCACGCAGATCCGGGGTGGATGGGACGACGGGAAATCACCTGCGGGACGGCGGGTTAGCACGCCCGTCGGAGCGGGCTCAAGCGGCGCCTTGCGGACGACGCCCTCGCCGGGTCCCTTTGGTGGTAAGCACTGCGGGAGTTGCTGGTACGTGAGCCATGGCGCGGAAGCTCAGGATCCTGATGGCGTCGTCGGAGGCGCACCCCTGGTCCGGGGGTGGTGGCCTGGCGGAGTCCGTGTCCGCGCTGGCCGGGGCGTTGGTGGCGCGGGGCCACCGGGTGGATCTGCTGGTTCCGCACGTGCCCGCGCTGATGCCCCGCCCCTCGCCACCGCTGGAGGACCTGGGCGCGCTGCAGCTCCCGGTGGGCGGCGGAACCATCCACGCCCGCCTGCTGACGCCCGCGCCCGACGCTGCGCTGCGTCCACTGCTGCTGGCCGCGCCGGAGCTGTACACGCGCCCCGGGCTCTATGGTGAGGCGGGCACGGACTACACCGACAACTGCACGCGCTTCACGGCGCTGGGTCGCGCGGCCAACCTGGTGGGGGCGGCGCTGCGCCAACGCTACGACGTGCTCCACTGCCACGACTGGCCCACCGGCCTGGGCCCCTACTACAGCCGGGAGACGCGCGCGGCGGGAGGCGCGGGGGCGGCGCGCTGCACCGTCTTCACCGTGCACAACGCGGCGTACCAGGGCCTGTTCTGGCCGCTGGACCTGCCCATCCTGGGCCTGGGCGCGGAGCATTACGCGCCGGAGCGGCTGGAGTTCTTTGGCAAGCTCAGCTTCCTGAAGGCCGGCGTGGTGAGCGCGGACCGCGTCACCACCGTGAGCGCCACGTACGCGCGGGAGCTGCTCTCGCCGGAGGCGGGCGGCGGGATGGACGGACCGCTGCGGGCGCGGGGCAGCGCGTTCGTCGGAGTGCCCACCGGCATTGATGCGGCGCGCTGGGATCCCGCCACGGATCCGCACCTGCCCGCGCGCTACTCCGACCCGCTCTCGTCGGAGCGACGCACCTGCGTCACGTTCTTCCGCCAGGAATGCGGCCTCCCGCAGGACGAGCACCCGGTGCTGGCGGTGGTGGGACCGCTGAACACGCAGAAGGGCTCCGACGTGCTCCCCGACGCCGCCGAGGGCATCCTGGCCGCGGGCGCGCACCTGGCCGTGCTGGGCTCCGGCGACGCCGCGTTGGAGACCGCGCTGCGTGAGCTGGCCGCCCGTCACGCGGGGCGGGTCGCGTTCCAGCCCGGCTTCGACGAGGGACGCATCCACCGGGCGGTGGCGGGCGCGGATTTCCTGCTGATTCCCTCGCGCGTGGAGCCGGCGGGTCAGGCGCCGCTGGCGGGTCAGCGCTACGGGACGCCGGCGGTGGCGCGTCGCACGGGGGCGCTGCGCGACGTGGTCATGGACGTGGACGCCAATCCCGCGCAGGGCACGGGTATCACGTACGTGGGCGAGGGCGAGGCGCCGCTGCTGGGCGCGGTGGCGCGGGCGGTGGCGCTGAGGCGGGACACGGCGCGCTACCAGGCGGCGCAGAAGCTGGCGTCGGTGCAGGACGTGAGCTGCGGCCCGGCGGCGGCGCGTTACGAGCAGTTGTACCTGGAAGCGCTGTCACCGTCGGAGCCGCGGGAGAAACCGGCATGAGCCCCACCGTCACCTCACGCGTGCGCGCGTTCGAGCCGCTCCCGGACGCGCTGCGCGTGCTGGACCAACGCCTCCTCCCGCGCGAGGAGAAGTGGCTCACCCTGCGCACCGTGGACGAGGTGGCCGACGCCATCCGCACCCTGTGCGTGCGCGGCGCTCCGCTCATTGGCGGCGTGACGGCGTACGGGATGTGGCTGGCGGCGTTGCGCGCGCGGGACGCCGGTCTTCCCTCGCTGCGCGAGGCGGTGGCGCGCGGGCGCAAGCAGCTGGCGGAGAGCCGGCCCACGGCGGTGAACCTGTTCTACGCGCTCTCCCGGGCGGACCGCGCGCTTGAGGGTCTGCGGGACGACGCGGATGCCTGGGTGGCCGCGCTGCGCGCCTGCGCCGACGAGGTGGTGCGCGAGGACGTGGCGGCGTGCCAGGCCATGGCGCAACACGGCGCCGCGCTGCTTCCCGACGAGGGCGGCGTGCTCACCCACTGCAACACCGGCGTGCTGGCCACCTGCGGGATTGGGAGCGCGTTGGGTGTGGTGCGCGCGGCGGTGGCCATGGGCAAGAAGCTGCGCGTCTACGCCGACGAGACCCGCCCACTGCTGCAGGGCGCGCGACTGACGGCCTGGGAGCTGATGCAGGACGGCATTGAGTGCACCGTGCTCCCCGACGGAGCGGCGGCGCACCTGATGTGGCGCGGGAAGATCCAGGCGGCGGTGGTGGGCGCGGACCGCGTGGCGGCGAATGGCGACGTGGCGAACAAGGTGGGCACCTACTCGGTGGCGCTTGCGTGTCGCCAGCACCAGGCGCCGTTGTGGGTGGTGTGCCCGCTGAGCACGTTGGATCCTGCCACCGTCGACGGGCGCGGCATCACCATCGAGGAGCGTGGCGCGCACGAGGTCACCGGTGCGCTGGGCGGCCCCAGCTGGGCGCCCGACGGCGTGCGCGTGTTCAATCCCGCCTTCGACGTGACGCCGGCGGACCTGGTGGCGGGTGTGGTGACCGAGACCGGCGTGGCGCGTCCGGTGAATCACGCGTCGCTGGCCGTGCTGCGACGGGCGGCGCCCAGCGCGTCACGAAGCGGGTGAGCGGGGCAACGGCGCCCTGGTGTGCGGTGCGAAGTTGCTCAAGCGGTCGACGACGTGAAGCACCGCCCTGGATGGGGCCCATCGTCGGCCATTTCATGCCGTGAAGAGCCTCGAGAACATGCGGCACCGGGGGAACGGAATGACGTCCGCGCAGTCGGGGGCGCTCGATCCAGGGCGGTGCTTCACGTCGTCGACCGCTTGAACAACTTCGCACCGCACTCCAGGGCGCCGTTGCCCCGCTCACCCGCTTCGTGACGCGCTGGGCCAGCTGCAGCCGACCCGCAAAAGCAACCCAGGCCGAACCGCACTCACCGTTGTGCGCCCCTCAGAGGGGAGCCCATGACGACGGGGTGCGGGCACTGCATCCTGATTGCTTCCCAGCGTCGTGGGCGCGGGGCGTCTACTGCCTTCTCAGCTGTTCGATCCCGGCGGCGGCGTGTCCTCGGGATTGGGCGTGTTGCTCAAGTCCGGCGGGAGCGTCCGCGTGATGCCCGCGGCGTGCTGCAGCGTGGGCTGCTCGGCCTCGGCTTCCTCGCCAAAACGCAGCTCGCCCGCACGACGCTGCAGCCCCACCGACTTCCCATACACCGCCTCCACGTGCCGGTTGTCCAGGTCCAGGCGCTCGGTCTTGTCGCTGGGCGCCGGGACGGACACGGAGACCTCGCCGGGGCTGCTGTCGCCCAGCGCGTCGAGCAGCGCCAGGGAGCGCAATCCCGGCCCACCCTTGGCCGAGGCGGCCGGCGGAGGAGGCGGTGGTGGTGCGGGCAGCGGCGTGGCCTCCGGTGCGGGCGTGGGCTCGTGGGTGCCGTCTCCCCGCCCTGGCAACGCCATCTCCATGTGCGTGGGCGGCTGGCTCACCGCCACGGTGTCGCCGCCCCAGGGGTCGGTGATCTCGCCCTGCGACTCTCCCACCGTCACGGAGACCTGCGTGGGCGCGGCCGGGGCGCGTGGCGCGGTGCGCTCATCCAGCGGCACCATGGGCACCGTGGGCGGGTCCACCACCGGCGGAAGGTCAATGCCGGAGCCCGCCGGCGTGGCCTCGGTGAGGAAGTGCGGCGGCATCATCCCGCCCGGCATCGGTGGCAGCGTGATCTGCGCGGAGCCGTCGTCGGAGAGCGTGGGCTCGGCCACGGGACGCGTGTCGGTCACCGTCGTGGGTGCGCCAAACTCCACGCCCGAGGGCTCGGACAACGCCGGCGCCAACGGGAATCCCGCCGCGCCCGCCGGGAAGTCCGGTATCGGCACCAGCGCGGGAACCTGCAGCGGCGTGGGCGGCGTGTTGGCAGCGAGAGGCTGCGGCGCGGGTTGTGTTGGCGGAGGAGGCGTCGCCGCGGCGACGGGCACGGGCGCCGGAGCGGCGGGCGCGGGCTTGGGCGCGGCACGCTCATCCCGGGCAATGCCCACCGACGGCGGCGCGGGCTTGCGCGGCGGGAACTTGAAGGGCGCCGACGACGCACGGTTCTGCAACGTGAACGGCACACCCAGGAGCTTCTGGTACAGCCGCGCGTAGTCGTCGTGGCGCGCGCGCCAGGTGTGCTCGTTGGCCAGCTCCCCGGCCCTCCGCGCCAGCTTCTCGCGCAGCGTCCCGTCGGTGAGCAGCAGGTGCAGCGCGCCCCCCAATGCGCGCGGGTCCCGGGAGGGAACCACCAGCGCGGTGTCACGGTCCGTGGCCACCTCCCGCGTGCCCGCCGTGTCCCCCACCACCACCGGCCGACGACACGCCATGGCCTCCAGCATGCGCTGCGGCGTGTTGGCCGCGCACACGGTACCCGCGGCGGCGTGCGGGAGGAGCACCACCACGTCGACGGCCTGGTACGCGGCGGCCATCTGCTGGTGCGTGGTGGCCTCCAGCCAGGTGACCCGCTCCCCCAGTCCCAGCGCCGCAATGGCCTCTTCCGCCGCGGCCTCGCGCGCGTTCCGTCGGAGCAGGACCCCGCGCACCGGTGGCGGCATGGAGCGCAGCGCGTGCAGAAACGGCGTCAGCCCCCGGCCCGGGTCCGCCACGCCCGCGTACAGCACGCTGAAGGTGCCATCCTGCACGCGCAGCTCGATCTTGCCGCCGGTGAACAGCGTCTCGTCGACGCCCGGGGGGATGACGTGCACGCGGGACTCCTGCGCGCCCGCCGCCACCACCACCTTCAGGGCCGCCCTGGAGGAGACCACCAGCGCGTCGGCGCGTTGGATGGCCAGCGTCTCACCGCGACGGATGATCTGCCGCACCTTCTCGTCGACCTGCAGGCCGGGGAAGCGCTCCCCCATGCTCTGGGTGGGCAGGTCGGTGAGGTCCATGACCAGCCGGAACTCCGCCTGCTCCTTGTGCTGCGCCGCCACCGCGCCCGCCCACGCGTCGCCGGCGTGGACGAGGTCGTAGGAGTCCCCTTCCAGCTGGCGCTTGAGGGCGCGCTGGAACGCGCTGGCGCGCTCGATGAAGGGCGTCTCCGGCGCGGGCACACGCATCATGCGCGCCTGACCCAGCCGCTGGATGTGGGCGAGGTCGGCGCTCTTGAGGGAAAGGCCGTCGGCCTCCATCTGCGAGGAGAAGGACTGGATCACCTGCGACAGCCGCATGCCGGCCGCCGAGGGCCCGGGCACGCGCTCGCACCCGGAATACAGCGCCCTTCTCCCTTCGCTCACCGAGCCTCCACGCAGCCTGGAACCCCGACCTTATCCCCGCTGCTCTTTCCGCACCAACGTCTCCCACCCCGTCAAGGTGACGGTGATGCTCACGCCTACCCGGCTTGCCCTTGACAGCGCCTCAAGCCCCGCGCTTGGCCCGTGCGGTCAGGCGCGCCACCACCTGCTGGGACGCCGGCGTGAGCCGCTCAAAGGTGACCCCCATGCCCGCGGCCTGGGCCGTCCCCGGGGCCACCACGCGTGCCACCACCCCCACGCCCTCCACCGTCTCAATCTCGTCGTCAATCACGGTGAAGCGCAGGTCCACCTTGGTGCCCACCGGCAGCGGGTCGTCGGTGCGGATGAACACGCCGGAGGCGCTGATGTCCGCCACGTACTCGGTGATGAACTCCTGCAGGGAACGGAACTCGTGGTTCACCGCCACGCGCGGCTGCCCACGGCGACGTCCCAGCACCTCGTCCACTTCGTCCTGTCGGTTCCGTGCCATGCGGCCGCACTGTGACACGGCCGCGCCGCGCGTCAACTAGACGTTCAACGTCTTCTCGTCCGTGCCGAAGATCTCGAACTGCTCCTGGTGGAAGCTGCCGCGCGCACGCATCACCAGCTTCTTGCCCGTGGCGTGCTCCAGCTCTTCCAGGTGGTCCTGCTCGGTGTCGTAGATGAGGTCGGCCACCTCCGGATGGCAGTGCACCACCAGCACCTTCTCCCGGATGGTGGGCGCCTGACGACGGACCTGACGGAAGATGTCATACGCCACCGTGAGCTTGTTCTTGATGGCGCCGCGACCCTCACAATAGAAACACGGCTCCGTCAGCATTCGCCCCAGGCTCTCGCGCACGCGCTGACGCGTCATCTCCACCAGGCCCAGCTCACTGATGCGCACCACGTTGGTGCGGGCGCGGTCCTTCTTGAGCTCCTCGTCCAGAGCCTGGTGCACCTTCTCGCGGTTCTGCGGCTTGTCCATGTCAATGAAGTCAATGACGATCATCCCGCCGATGTTCCGCAGCCGCAGCTGGTAGGCAATCTCCTTGACCGCCTCCAGGTTGGTCTTGGTGATGGTGTCCTCGAGATTGCGCTTGCCCACGAAGCGGCCGGTGTTGACGTCAATGGCGGTGAGCGCCTCCGCCTGGTCAATGACGATGTAGCCGCCACTCTTGAGCCACACCTTGCGGGAGAGCGCGCGACTGATCTCCTGCTCGATGCCCATGTTGTCAAAGAGCGGCTCCTGCCCCTGGTACAGCTCCACCACGGAAACCAGCGAGCTCTGGAACCCGCCAATGAAGCCGATGATGCGCTCGTAGGCGGCCTTGTCGTCGACCACCAGCTTCTCCACGTCGGCGGTGAAGAGGTCGCGGGTGGCGCGGAGGATGAGGTCCAGGTCGGGGTGGATGAGCGCGGGGGCGCGGGTGCTCTCCAGCTTCTGCTTCACGTCCTGCCAGACCTTCAGCAGGAATCCCACGTCGGCTTCCAGCTTGGCGCGCGGCACTCCTTCCCCGGCGGTGCGCACCACAAAGCCCGAGCCCGGCGGACGCAGCCCCTCGACAATCTCCTTGAGCCGCGCACGCTCCGTCTCGTCCTTGATGCGACGGCTGATGCCCACGTGGTTGCTGTCGGGCATGAACACCAGGTGTCTTCCCGGCAGGCTCACCTGGCAGGTGACGCGCACCCCCTTGGTGCCAATGGCGTCCTTGGCCACCTGCACCATGATCTCCTGCCCCTCCTTGAGCAGCTCGTCGATGCGCAGGTCGTCACGACGACGCTCGTAGCGATGGTCACGCTCGGGCTCGCGCTCGGGTTCGCGGGGCGGGGGCGGGGGCTCGGGAACGGTGTCGCCCTTGCGGGCCTCCTCGTCTTCTTCCTCGTCGTGGTGGGTGCGGGGGAGGATGTCGCCCACGTAGAGGAAGGCGGCCTTCTCCAGGCCAATGTCGACGAAGGCGGCCTGCATGCCGGGCAGCACGCGCTGGACGCGTCCCTTGTAGATGTTCCCGACGATCCCGCGCTCCTTCTTCCGCTCGAACAGGAGCTCGGCCACCACGCCGTTCTCCAGCAGCGCGACGCGGGTCTCATGGCTTTCTGCGTTGATGACGAGTTGGACGCCCATCTTTGGCCGCCGTGGAATGTGTAAGAGGCCATAGAGACCACGACGGCGTGGGCCGCATCAAGCGGCATTTGTCACAGGCAGTTGTAGCCCACCGCGTCCGACTGCCACCCGCACGACTGCCCGGACCCCGCGCAATCCACCACGCGCACCGCGCCGTTTTCGCACCAGCGCAGGGAGGAACCGTGGCACCCGCCGGCGTAGTCCAGCTCACCGCAGCCACCGGTGCAGTTGTAGCCCACCGCGTCGGACTCCCAGCCGCAGCCCTGGCCGCCCGCGGCGCAGTCGTGGACCTTCACCGCGCCATTCTCGCACCAGCTCAGCACGCCCCCGCTGCAGGTGCCCTGGTAGGTGAGACCACCGCAGGGATCCTCGGCGGGCGGCTCCTGGGCGGGCGGCGGTTCCTCGGCGGGGACCACGCAGTTGTGGCCCACCGCGTCGGACTCCCAGCCGCAGGCCTTGCCGCGCTCCGCGCAATTCACGCTCTTGAGCGCGCCGTTCTCGCACCACACCAGCGTGGCGCCGTCGCAGTAGCCGGCGTAGGTGACGTCGCCACACGCGTTCTGCGGAGGGGGCTGGGACGCGCCGCCCTGGACCAGGGACATGAAGTAATCCCAGTCCCATCCCGAGCCGGGGTCGGTGTGCGTGGAGCCCGGAACCTCGACGTGACCGATGATGTGACCGCGGTCCTTGGGGATGCCGTAGCGGTCGCAGATGTCAGCCACCAGGGCCGCGCTGGCCGCGTACATCTCCGGCGTGTACCAGACCTCCGGCTGCCCGACGAAACCCTCGTGCTCGATGCCGATGGAGCGCTGGTTGTACGTGAAGTTGCCAGCGTGCCAGGCGGTATTCCCCTCGTTGACCATCTGGGTGATGGCGCCGTCGGAGGAGCGGATGACGTAGTGCGCGCTGACCTGCGCCGCGGGGTTGCGGAACCAGCTGATGGCGCCCGCGTAGGAGCCCTGCACGGTGTGGATGACCACGTACTGGATGGGCGCCCCGCCACGCCCCGCCGAGTAGTTCGACGTCGACGCCGCCACGAACGGAATGCCCTCGAGCCCCTGCGTTGTCGACGAGAGCGCCCGCCCCACCGGCCGCCCTTCGATCACGATCACGGAGCCGTCTGCCAGGCGCACCCGCGCACCGCTGCGCAGCACCGAGAACACGTCGTCGGCGAAGATGTCCCCCGCCACCATGTCGTCACCCGCGGCGAGCCGGCCGAGCGCGGTGCGCCAGTCCTCCAGATTCCCGGGCAGGGACCCGTCATCCCGACGAGCAAACCGCTGCAGCAACGCCGCCGCGCCGCGCACGTTCAACTGCACATCATGCTTCAACGCCTCCGGCGACTCACCGAGCCGTTCCGCCGCCATGCGCAGCGCGGGGTGCGCCTCGTCGTTGCGGAGCTGCATGATCCCGTGCGCGTCCTGGTGCAGGTGCTCATCCGCCTCTCCCTGCTGGAAGCGGGACGCCGCGTGCGCCACCGCGAGCAACAGGTCCTCCGGAACGCTGAACTCATCCGAGGCATCCCGGAAGACGGCCTGCAGGGCCCCCTGCGCGGGGTCGGCCTGCTCCGTGGGCACCGCACAACCCGTCAACATGAGGAAGACAGCAACAAGGCGGAGGGAAAGACGCTTCATGGCGCGCTCCTTGACTGGCGAGTCAACACGAGCGCTTATCGCCTTTCCTCGGAAGACTTCGCATCGGCCACCTGACCTCCCGGCAGGTTGACCTACGAATCAATTCCGATCCGCATCCGCTCGAACGGACAGGATGCAGCCGCCCAGCATCAGCGCGCCGCCCAACAGCTGAGGAATGGCCAGCGTTTCCGAGAGGAGGAGCACACCAAAGAGGACGCCAAACGGTGCTTCCATGAGGAGGAGCGTGGCGGCGGTGGAGGCGGACAGGACCTGCTGCGCCATCATCTGGATGCCAAACGCCACCACGCTGCTGAACACGGCGAGGAAGGACATGGCCACCAGCGTCTCGGTGTCCATCGACGTCGGAGGGGGGCCTCCGAAGAGAAGCGCGAGGATGAGGCTCCACAGCGCGCAGAAGGAGACCTGCAGGGCGTTGAGTGCAAACGGGTCACGCCCGGGTGCCACCTTGGCCACGACGTAGATGTGCCCCACGCTCACCAGCGCGCAGCCCAGCGTGAGCGCATCACCCAGGTTCAGCCCGGCGTCTCCCTCCTGCCACGCGCCACCGAGGACGCTGAGCCCCGCAAAGGCCACCACCGCGCCCACGAAGTGCATCACGCGCGGCGGCGGAGCGCGGAAGAGCGGCGCGCACAGCGGCGTGAACACGGCGTAGAGGCCGGTGATGAGACTGCTCCTCCCGACGGAGGTGTAACGCAGTCCCCACGTCTGGAACGCAAACGCCGCCGTGAGGAACACGCTCGCGGTGCCCGCGGCAATCAGGTGCGCCCGGTCCACGACGAGCTTCCGACGGAACACCAGCAACCCCACTGGCGCGGCGATGAGGAAGCGCACCGCGTTGCTCCACAGCGGATGCATGCTGGCCAGGGTGCGCGCGGTGGCGACGAAGCCCAGCCCCCAGATGGCCGTGCAGACCACCAGCCACAACACGTTCCTGCGGACGAGGTCGGGACCCGCGATCATTCCGGCGCGCCAAAGGCGTACGCGTCGGCGACGTTGAAGATCCACACGGCACCGGTCACGAGCACGGACATGGCACCGAGGATGTAGAGGCTTGCGGCCACGGAGCGGAGCGTGCGCGCGGTCTGCTCGAACTCATCCGCGCTGTCGACGCCGGGACGGGAGAAGGGCTTGAACGAGACGGGGATGCCCCCGGGCAGCGTGGTGTTGATGGCCGCGTAGGGGTTGGTGAGGGCGTAGAAGATGTGCACCGCCGCGCCCGAGGCCAGCAGCACCGCGCCCAACGTTGCGAACACCACCGCCGAGCTCATGAGCAGGCTGCCCTTGAGTCGCTGCCCCAGGAAGATCTGCCCCCACCCGGGGACGATGACGCTGCGAAACGTGGCGCTGCCGCGGTCCTTCAGCTCGAGCATGCTGTTGGAGAGCGCCACCACGCCCTTGCGCGGCATCGTCGCGGAGCGGGCCACCAGGACCTCGCCCGTGGTCACCGAGATGAGGCGGAGGCTGACCAGGAACTGCTCGCCTGCGTCGGAGACGGAGCCCATCACCATGGCCTGCGCGTCGAGGAGCTGCCCGGTGCGCACCATGCCCTCATTGCCGGTGGCCTGCGCCAGGGACTGGTTGGCCAGCACGCGCGAGAGCGCCTTGCGGTCGACGACGTTGATGCGGTGTTGCTCACTCAGGAGCTTCTGCAGTTGGACGGAGAGGGCCTCCCCGGCCTTGGCTTCCTTGGCACCGGGCCCGCGGTCCTCCAGCGGCATGACGGCCACGCGCTGGTAGCGCACGTCGCCCGGCATGGTGTCCAACGCTCCCGCAATCGCGGCAGCCAGCTTCACCGCGGCACCGTCGACGTCACGCGAGGCCAGGCGCTCCCCGCCTTCCGGCGTGGCCAGCGCGTCCTTCACCAGCGTCACCGACGTCTCACACAGCACAGCGCCGGTGTTGGCCCCCACCGCCGTGAGCGCGGCGCGGTGGCCTTCCTCGGTGGGCAGTGCACGCAAGGTGATGAGCG
Organism: Myxococcota bacterium; assembly: GCA_040752415.1. Taxonomy (GTDB): domain Bacteria; phylum Myxococcota; class JACRCW01; order JACRCW01; family JACRCW01; genus JBFMGU01. Next base: position 16,271 of record JBFMGU010000112.1, on the reverse strand, counting down.
CGTCGACGACGTCGATCTCGTTCTCCGGGAACCGGACGCCACCGGTGGACAGCGACTCACGCACGCCCTGGGTGATTCCCTCGAGGCGCTTGGCGTCGTCGACGGGTTCCACCTGGATGCGCGCGCTGGTGGGCCTTTCCGTCGTCGGCAGCGACGAGACGGTGCGCAGGTAGCTCGCGCCAAGCTGGCGTCCCGCGTCGAGGGCGGTGGGGCTGGGGGCGGCGGCGAGACCCACGGCCAAGACGGTCCAGGCTGCGGTCAGGGCGATCATGCAGGCGTTTATAGGTCGGGGAGCACCCGCACGGCCAAGCGCTGGATGCTATGAGCCCGCGCCATGCGTCTCTCCCACCTGTTGCTGACCGCCCTGCTGCTCACCGCCCCCCTCGCCTGCTCGCGCGACGACCCCGCCGCCACCGTGAAGACGTTCCTCACCGCGGTCGAGGAGAAGGACGTGGAGAAGGCGTTTGGCCTCTTCTCCCGCGACAGCCAGAAGGCGCTCCAGGCCTACGTGGACCAGGCCAAGCTCAAGAGCCAGGGCGGGGACCCGCGCAAGGAAGTGCTGGCGGAGGCCATGGGCGCCGGGCTGCAGCGGAAGATCCTCGCCGTGGAGGTGCTCAAGCAGGACGAGACCAGCGCCACCGTGAAGATGACCGACAGCAACTACCAGACGCAGCAGATGAGGCTGGTGAAGGAGGACGGCGCCTGGAGGCTCACCCTGGAGACGCCGTGACCACGTCGGTGCAACCCGGGACCGGCGGGCTGAGCAGCGCGCGCACCGCTTTCTCGTCGGAAACGGCCTCCACCGCGCCGCGCACCTGACCGTTCACGAGCACCGCACCGTCCACCTTCAGCTGCGCACCGGGCTCCAGCTCCAGGTCCCCCGTCGTCGCCAGCAGCGTGTCCGTGAGGTCGTGCACCCCCGCCACCCGCACCGTCCGGGCGCCACGCACGTGCACCATCTGCGGGCCCTGCACCGTGCGGGTTCCCGGCACCACGGTAACCACGTCCCCCGTCACGTCGAGCACCACCACCGGCGCCTGGGCGCACTCCGGCGGCGGCAATGACACCGGCTCCGCACCTTCCACGCGGTGCACACACGCATCCGGCGACGCCGCCAGCACCCGCACCTGCTCGACGACATCCTGCGGACCCAAACCCGCGCCATCACAGCCGACACACGCGGGCAGGGTGAGGACGCGCTGGTAACACGCCATGGTCCGACGGGCGCCGCTACCCTTCCTCGCGCTGATGTCCACGTCGTAACGCGCGGGCAGCGCGGAGCGCTCGGTGAAGCGGAGCTGCAGGTTGACGTCGGACAGCGTCACATCCTGCGGGCCCACCCGCGCCGCGGCCACCAACGACTGCGCCAGCCGCTCACCGCTGCGCAACGCGCTCTCGAGCTGCACGGTCTCCTGCTGGAGCTTCATGGCCCTCCGCTCGGACACGGTGCGCTGCAACGCCAACGCGCTTCCACCCAGCACCGCGGCGGTGAGGATGAGCGCCAGCATCATGGCGTAGCCCCGGGGCTGACGACGTTGTTTCACGGCCGCCTCCCCTCGTCGCCAACCGGGATGATGAGGTCGTGGCGCAGCAGCTCGACGTCGTGGTGCATGAACACCAGTCGGGCCACCACCGTCCCCGGCAGCGCGGGCCGCCGCTCCAGCGTGAGGTGATACGGCGTGCCACCCGGAAGCTTCCCGCTCCTCGGCGCCAGGCAGTCCGCGGGTTTCTCCCCGGGCAGCGCGTGGTGCACCGCGCACGGGTCGGCGGGCGTCTTCTGCAGCTCCGCGTCCGCCCGTTTCACGACGTGAAGCGCCTGCCGCAACGCATCCGCCCGCCGCTCACCCTTGGCGCGCACCTGCAGCGCGGTCACGCCGCCCAACGTCACGAACAGCGTCAACGTGGTGGCCGCCACCAGCTCCCAGAGGGTGTAGCCGCGACTCATGGCGACTCCCCCAGCAGCGCCCACGCCAGCGTGCCCACGTAGAAGAGCGCCGCGCACAGCGCCAACGCAATCAGCGTGCGCCACACGCGACGTCGACGTTCCGCCGCGGGCCGCACCTGGGCCATGATGGATTCCGAGAGCGAGCCCTCCGGCTTCTCGACGGGAAGACTGCGCAGCAGGTTGGCCGCGTCCTGCAGTTGCGGGTCGGTGGCTTCACCGGGGTCACGCGTGGTCATCCGCCACCTCCCTGCCCCGACGCCAGCAGCTCCCGCAGCCGCTGCAACCCGCGGTGCACCCGCATCTTGAGGGCCGGCACGCGCGCCCCCAGCACGTCGGCCATCTCCTCGTAGGTAAAGTCTTCCACGAACTTCAGTACCACCGCCTCACGCAGAGCGTCCGGCAGCTCCGCCAACGCGTGCTGCACCGCCACGCCGTCCTGGTTGAGCACCAGCTGCGCGTCGGCGGCGGGGGGCGGCTGGGCGCTGCCCGCGGTGTCCTGCTGCTCCAGCTCGGTCATGTCCTCCACGCCGGTCTCCCGTCGCGAGGCGCGCCGACGGTGGCTGTGCGCCGCGTTGATGGCCACGCGGTAGAGCCACGGCTTGAACGGAGAGCCCACCCGGAATCCGGGCAGGCCACGGAACGCCTTGAGGAAGGCCTCCTGGCAGAGGTCGCGCGCCAGGTCACGGTTTCCACAGAAACGCACCATGAAGTTGAACAACGGAACCTCGTACCGGGCCACCAGCGTCCCAAACGCCTCCGCCTCCCCGCGACACGCGCGCTCGATCAGTGCCGCGTCCGTGTCACCGGAGGTGGCCTGCTGTCGCGGGGAAGGGCCCTGGTCTGACACGCCTGCGTCCCTTCCCTGGTACGCCGCCCGTCCCTCCCGCGTCACCGCCGGATCCCCCACCCGCAGTCAGGAATGTTGCTGCCCGTGCGCAGCCCTGTGGCAGCCGTGACGCGGCCAGACACGCCGGGATGCAGGTGCCCATCCCACATGCACCGACGTGGTCCGTCGAGAAACTGCGATAAATCGGGAGGATGCGGGAGCGGGGCCGGTGCCGGGAAGCTCGGCACGCGGGATGCACAGGTTGCCAGCACGTGCACGCGCCGCAACAAAGGGGCGCGGCAGAGTCGCAAGGAGGAGAACATGGGTTCCGTTCCGAGCCGTGCCCTGAGGAAGAAGTCGAACAAGATGGAGCTGACGCTGGGTGACCTGGTGACCGCCTTCTACGACGAGGCGCAGCGCGTGGCCAGGGACCCCGACGAGGCGGACCTGCTGGCCAAGGCCTCCGTGACCGACTGCCTGCGTCGCTACCACGCGCGCTCGCACCGTCGCGACCGCTGACGCCCGCATGACGGGAGCCCGCCGTCACGGGAGTCGCGGTTTTCTTGCCGCGCGCGCCCTCACGGCTAAGGTGCGACCATGTCGCGCACGCTGGAGCTTCCCGTCGGGCTGAGAGATGGCGGCACCATCCGTCTCGTCGCGCCATCCAGCCCCTTTGATCCTGCTGCCCTGGAGAAGGGCCGGCAGACCCTGATGAGCATGGGCTTCCGCATCTCGGAGCCCCCGGACCTGAGCCGCGCGGACCGCTACCTGGCGGCCTCCGACGAGACGCGTGCGCTCGAGCTGGTCGACGCGCTGTGCGACCGCGAGGCCGGCATGGTCCTGGCCGCCCGCGGCGGCTACGGCGCCACCCGGCTCCTCCCCATCCTGGACCGTTACGAGAGCAAGCTGCGCGCGGCGCAACCCAAGCTCCTGTGCGGCTTCTCCGACATCACCGCGCTGCACTCGTATCTCTACACCACGCTCGGCTGGCGCAGCGTGCACGGCCCCGTGTGCACCAGCCTGGCCCACGAGCCCGACGAGACGCGCACGCATTTCTGTCGTGTGGTGCAGGGGAACGCAGGCCTTGCGCGCCTGACAGGAACGGCGTTGCGGGGGCGTGGCACGGTGGTGGGCCGGCTGGTGGGCGGAAACCTGGCGGTGCTGGTGGCCATGGCGGGCACGCGCTGGTGGCCGGACCTCTCCGACAGCATCCTGTTCCTCGAGGACGACGGCGAGCGTCCCTACCGGCTGGACCGCCTGTTGACCCAGCTGCTGCAGACCACCAACAACCTCAGCGGCGTGCTGGGCGTGGCGCTGGGCGCGTTCAGCAACTGCGAGGACAAGGAGAAGGGCTTCACCGCCGAGCAGGTGCTGCGCAGCATCTTTGCCGACGCCGCGGTGCCGGTGGTGATGGACCTGCCCTTCGGCCACATCCCGGGCAATCACGCGCTGCCGCACGGCGCCCTGGCCCGCCTGGACGCCGACGCCGGCACGCTGACCTTCCTGGAAGAAGCCGTCACCCGCGCGTGACCCCGCGCACACCGGATTGACCGCGGCGTCAATTCCCAGTCCCAGCTCCAGACGCGGCCCTCTCCCCATCTGCCGACCCAGCCCCACCTCCAAGGGCGGCCGGGGAGCGCCGGTTGCCGCAGCGCGTCGTAGCGCCTTGACTGGCGTGTCAATCCACGCTTAGCTGACGCTCGTGCGGCGGAAGTGCCCGCTCAATACGATTCACAGCGTCCAGACAAGGTGGTGACGGGATGATCCATTTCGGCCATGACGAGGACACCAAGCTCCTTGTGGATACGGTCCGGTCGTTCGGGGAGAAGGAGATTCGGCCCCGCCTGCGGGAGTTCGAGGCGGCGGGTGCGCTGACGCCGTCGCTGGAGAAGGCCTACGCGGAGCTGGGCATTGCCGCGCTCAGCCTGCCCTCCAGCGTGGGCGGCAGCGACATGGGCGAACGCACCGAGGTGCTGGTGGGCGAGGAGCTGGGCTACGCCGACCTGGGCACGAGCTACGCCCTCCCTGGTCCCGGTGCGTTCGGGCTCGCGCTGCGGCTGCTGGGCAGTGAGGCGCAGCAGGCGCGCTGGCTCAAGGACTACGCGGCCGACGGCACGCTGCGCGGCGCGGTGGCCTACAGCGAGAAGCCCAACCCCGAGGGCGAGATGCAGACCCGCGCGGTGCGCTCCGGCGGTGGCTGGGTGCTGAGCGGCGCCAAGAGCCACGTGCTGCATGCGCCGCGCGCCCGGCACTTCGTGGTGTTCGCGCGCGTGGAGGGTGAAGGACTGGGCGCGTTTGTCGTCGAGCGCGCGGCCAAGGGTCTCACGGTGGGCGAGAAGCTGGGCGTGCTGGCGTTTGATGCCGCGGGCATTGCGCCCATCACCCTGCAGGACGTGAAGGTCTCCGACGACGCGCGCCTCACCGCCGGCGGTGACTTTGCAGTCAAGGCCACCGAGCTCTTCGTCCGCGCGGCGTTGCGCTCGGCGGCGCGGCTGGTGGGTGGGGCGCGCGCTTCCTACGTGCTCGCGCTGGAGTACGCGCAGACGCGCAAGACATTTGGCAAGCCCATTGGTCATCACCAGGCGCTGGGCTTCCTCCTGGCGGACATGGCCACCGCGGTGGATTCCATGCGCTGGATGGTGTGGCGCGCGGCCGCGGCGCTCGACGACAACGACGAGAACGCGATCCTGGAGGCATGCAAGGCGGTGGCGGAGGTGCAGGAGACCGCCATGTGGGTCACCAACCAGGGGGTGCAGGTGCACGGCGGCGCGGGGTTCATCCAGGACCTGCCCGTCGAGAAGTGGATGCGCGAGGCCAAGGCGGCCATGAGCTACGCCATGACGAGCCAGCACGCTGACGAGCTGGTGGCCGACGCGATGCTCAACCCCGACGAGGCGCGCAAGCTGCTGCGCGTGCCCTCCCCCACCCTCCAGCCCGTGCTGCTCTGAGAGGAACCCGCCATGATGAGCTTCAAGCTGACCGAAGGACAGAACCAGGTGCGGGAGTTCCTCCGTTGGCTGGCGCGCGAGAAGGTGCGCCCCATTGCCGAGGAGTCCGACCGCAACCACGGCTACTCCGACGAGTTCCTCACCGAGCTGATGCACATGGGCATCTCCGGCGGCACCGCGCTCCCCGGCGAGGAGCCCGTGGGCGGCGACGCGGACAAGCCCAAGAAGGGCCCGCGCCAGTCCAACCGCATCAGCCTCATTGCCGTGGAGGAGATGAGCTGGGGTGATGGCAGCGTGATCCTGAACCTGCCCGGCCCCGGCCTCGGCGGACCGCCCGTGAAGTTCATGGGCACCCCCGAGCAGCAGGAGCGCTTCCTTGCCCCCTTCAAGCTGAAGGACAAGCCGCGCTTCGGTGCGTATGGACTCACCGAGCCGGGTGCCGGCAGCGACGTGAGCGCCATCTCCGCCACGTGTCGCAAGGATGGGAACCACTGGGTGCTCAACGGCCGCAAGTGCTTCATCACCAACGGCGCCAAGGCCGACTGGGTGGTGATCTTTGCGACGGTGGACAGGGGCCTGGGTCGGGCCGGGCACCGCGCCTTCGTCGTGGAGAAGGGCACGCCCGGGTTCAGCGTGGGCAAGATCGAGAAGAAGATGGGCCTGCGCGCCTCCGAGACGGCGGAGCTGGTGCTGGAGGATTGTCGCGTGCACCAGGACAACCTGCTGGGCGGGGAGAAGCACTACGAGGGCAAGGAAGGTTTCATGGGCGCCATGAAGACCTTCGACTCCACGCGTCCCATCGTCGCCGCCATGGCGGTGGGCATTGGTCGCGGCGCGCTGGAGCTGGCCACCGACTACGTGCGTGAGAACTACATGCTCAGCCGGCCCATCCCGCGCTACCAGCAGATCAAGGACGTGCTGGCCCGCACCGCGCGCAAGCTGGATGCGGCCCGCCTGCTGTGCTGGCGCGCCGCGTGGATGGCCGACGAGGAGCTGCCCAACGCCAAGGAAGCGTCCATGGCCAAGGTCTTTGCCGCGCAGGCGGCGCAGCAGGCCACCATCGACGCATTGCAGGTGGTGGGCAGCACCGGGCTGGAGCGCAGCACGCTGCTGGAGAAGTTCTTCCGCGACATCAAGGTCTACGACATCTTCGAGGGCACGGGTCAGGTGCAGCGCATCGTGATCGCCAAGCGCATCATGGACACGCTGAAGTCCTTCTGACGGGTTCCGAAAGGAAGTCAGGAGAAGCGGGCCGCGCCATCCTCGCGACCGCACCGCTCCCTCTCCCGGTCGCTGCTGACGACGTCACGATCCTCGCGTCAGCCGCCCAGCGGCCTCCATCAACCCGCTGTCGAGATCGTCCTCGTCAAGTTCCGTGACGCGCCGGGCAATGTCCGCGCGGTCCTCACGCGAGAGTCTCTTCAGCAAGCGCGTGCACGTGTTGAAGTCCAGCAGCTCGGCCTTGGAGGCGCGCAGCAGTGCCCCCCACGCCCCCTTGCCAGCACGCTGGGCACGCGCCAGCTCCCATTGCAGGACCAGCTCGGTCAGCTTGGGGCCCAGCTCGTAGTCCTCCGGGACGAGGATCCCGTCGTCCTCGAGGCCGTCGATCGCGTCCTCCACCTTCACCGCCACCGCCGTGGGGTCGCCCTTGGCGCTTGCTTTCACCGCCGCGGGAACCAGCGGCAGCAGCCTTCCGGCGATGACGTCGATGTCATGCAGCAGCGTCTCGTAATCGAGATCCGGCGAGGTGTACGAGATCTCATGTTGCAGGTACCCCGTCTCCTCGTCGTCCATCTTCGAGAGGAGCCGTAGAATGCCCTTCAGGCCGCCCTCCCACTGCTCCACCGCCGTTCCTTCGCGGCGCAACAGGCCCATGCCCTCCAGCACGCGCTGCCCCGCCTTGCCGTGCGCCGAAAGCAGACCCTTCATCGCCCGTGCGTCGAGCGCAAGCAACGCGCCGGCGGCAAGTTGCGCCAGCTTCTCGTCGGGAAACTCCTGCTGCAGCGCCCCGGCGAGAAGCTTCACATCCTGATGTGCCGTTTTCTTCTTCGCTCCCATGGGTTCCCCCTTGACACGTGACGAGGCCGCGCGTCCTACTTGCCCGAGGGAGCATGGTTGCATGGCGTCATCCCAACGCAAACCCGTCCTGTTCTTTGGGGTGAACTCCGAGGGGATGGGCCACGCCACGCGCGCACGCCCGGTCATCGAGGCGCTGAGCGAACGCTACGAGGTGCACGTCTTCTGCGGCGGCCGCGCCCGCCAGTTCCTCTCGCAGTATTTCCCGCACGTGCACAACGTCTGGTTCTGTCGCCTCATCTACCGCAACAACACCTGCAACACGCGCCTCACGCTGATCCGCTCCTTCCTCGAGGGTCCCTACGTGCTGCTCTCCGGCGCGTACGTCACGCTCCTGGCGCTGTTGCTCCGTCCGGTGGCCATCATCACGGACTTCGAGAGCCTCACCAGCTGGGCGGGAATGCTGACGTTCACCAAGGTGGTGGCGCTGGACAACCAGGGGCTCATCAAGCACGGCGCCCTGCCCCCGCCCGCAAGTGACGACGTGGGACCGGCCGTGGTGGCGCGTCGGGTGATGTTCTGGACGTCTCCGGTGGTGCACCGCACGCTCATCAGCAGCTTCTACCAACCCGCCCTCCGACCCGGCTCCGACGAGAAACGCGTGCGCTACGTCCCCGTGGCCGTGCGCCCGCACGTCCTGGCACGGATGGGTCGCACGCGCACCGACGGACCCGTGCTGGTCTACCAGACCTCCACCAGCAACCAGGACCTGCCGGGGACGTTGCGCCAGGCAGCGCTGGGCTCGTCGCTGCGGTTCGTGGTGTACGGGGCGGGAAGGACGGACAGCGACGCGGATGGTCGCGTGCAGTTCCGCGCGTTCAGTGAAGACGGATTCCTGGATGACCTGTGCGCCGCACCGTTCGTCGTCGTCAACGGGGGGCACAGCACCATCGTGGAGGCGCTGGCGCTGGGGAAGCCGGTGCTCGCCGAGCCGGTGCGCCAACAGTATGAGCAGTCCGTCAACGTGCACGGGCTGGAGGCGCTGGGCGTGGGTCGCGGGACCAGGAAGCTCTCCGTGCCGGACATCCTCTCCTTTGCCCACGACGCGGAAGCCATGCGCACCCGCGCCGCGGCCTTGCGCGTGGTGGACAATGACGGCCTCTTCCACGCCGTGGAGAAAGCGGTGGCGGAGGTGAATCCGGCACGCGGACTGCCTCCGCGCCTGCTGCCCGCCGCGCGCTCCCGCCGCGCCGAAACGGCCTCCGCGCTGCCTTGAGGCTCCCAACAGGGGTTGCCTGACCGCCCCCGGCACAGGCATATCCTGCGCCATGAAGGTGCTCCTCCTCATGAGCGACACCGGGGGCGGCCATCGCGCCTCCGCGCAGGCCATCGCGGAAGCATTGCGGCGACAGGATGCGCGCGTCGAGGTGGAGATCGTCGACATCATCAAGGAGATGACGCCGTTCTGGTTCCGCGTGGTGAGCCTGCACGGACCCATTGTCCGACGAGCGCCTTGGCTGTGGGGGCTGCTCTACAAGCTGTTCGGCACGTCGACAAAGGCGCCGCTGTGGTCGCTGGTGGTGCCGCTGCTCATCCTGTCCATCCGTCGGAAGATCCTGCCGTTCGTGCAGCAACGGAAACCCGACGTGGTCTGCAGCACGCACCCGCTCATCAACCAGACCACGCAGTACGCGCGGGAGCTCATCCTCCGCACCACCGGCAAGCACCTGCCGTTCATGATCGTCATCACCGACCCGGTGACGTTCCACCCGACGTGGATCGAGCCGCGCGCGGACGCGATTGTGGTTGCCACCGAGGCTGCGCAGCGGACCGCGTGGGCGTGCGGCGCGCCGCGGGAGCGCGTGAAGCTGCTGGGCCTGCCCATCCATCCGCAGTTCTTCGACGTGAACCAGCCCGGTAGCGGCGTGGAAGCCATGCGCCAGGCGCGGGAGCAGGCGGGTCTGCCGCAGGACGTGCCCGTGGTGCTGGTGTGCGCCGGCGGCGAGGGCAGCAACGGCATGGTGGCCATGGTGGAGGAGATTCTCCGTCGAGAGGAGCGGCCGCACGTGGTGGCGGTGGCGGGTCGGAACACGCTGGTGCAGGAGCAGCTGGAAGCGCGCGCGAAAGGCCCCGACGGAGAACGACTGCATCCGCTGGGCTTCACGACCATCATGGGCACGCTGATGCGCGCGTCCGACGTGGTGGTGACCAAGGCCGGACCGGGCACGCTGTTCGAGGCCATGGCGCTGGGAAAGCCGCTGGTCATCTCCGACGCGCTCCCCGGCCAGGAGCAGGGCAACGTGGACCTGGTGCGTGACCACGGGATTGGTCGCATTGCCATGCGGGGGCCGCGCGAGGTGGCGGACGCGGTGGGTGAGCTGTTGTCCTCGGAATCCGCGCGCGCGCACGCCACCAGGAACGCGTTGGTGGTGAGCCGCCCCGACGCCAGCCGCGACATCGCGCGGGCCCTCCTGGAGATGGGAGCCCGGAGCACCGCGCCGCAGTCGGTACCGCGGCCCAGCCCCGACGAACTGCTGCACGGCGCATCCACCAAGCTGAACGCGTGAGGTGCCGCCCCGCGCGAACTTCTCGGCCCGGCGCGCAAATGCTTCGCGCATCCAGGCGCCACTTGGCGGGGTTGTCGTCGAGGATGCTGGGGGCACGGAGCCTGCAGCCACGCGCACACGATGCGGAGATTCGTCGGTCTCACCTTGCTGTGCGGTACGCTTGCGCTGTCCTTCTCCACCACGGCACGCGCGCAGATCAGCGGCGTGGTGAAAGACGCGCAGACCGGGACGCCGCTCCCAGGCGCGAAGGTCAGCGTGCACGCCACCCACGTGGAAACCCACACCGACGACACGGGCGCGTTCTCGCTCCCTGAGGTGACCGGGTTGAAGGTCATCTCCGGCGCGGTGAAGAGCTACTTCACGGGGTCGGTGAGCGTGCAGGCGCCGTCCTCCGACGTAGAGATCCTCCTCGAGGCCATCCCGCTCGACGACAGCGCAACCTACGAGCTCAAGGGTCCCACCTACTGCGGACAGTGCCATTCGCAGCAGGTGGCGGAGTGGAACCACTCGGCCATGGCCCACGCGGGCACCAACTCCTGGGTCTATGACACCTACAACGGCACCGGCACCGACGGAGGCATGGGCGGCTTTGTGTACACGCGCGACTCGTTCATGAAGGACACGCACGTCGCCAGCGAGTGTCGCGCGTGCCACCAGCCCGCGGCGTGGGTGCAGGAGCCGTTCACCGCGCTGGGTGACCTGTCCAGCCCCACGCCCGCCATGCAGGACGGCGTCTCCTGCGACGTGTGCCACAAGATCGCCGACATCGACGAGACGAAGACCAACTATCCCGGCATCTATCCCGGCGTGGTGCGCCTGACCCGTCCGGCGGGGAACTGGCAGGTCCAGTACGGCACGCTTGGCGACGTGAACTACTCCGCACCCGGGCAGATGCGTCCGGCATACAACCCGCAGCTCAAGGCGGCGGTGTGCGCGGCATGCCACCAGGACAAGAACGACCCCGACGGGGACGGCGACTTCGAAGAGGACAACGGGGTGGTGTCGGAGCCCACCTACCAGGAGTGGCTGGCCTCACCCTACGCGGACCCGAGCGCGCCGCAGTACGCCACCTGCGTGGACTGCCACATGGAGCCCACCTACGCCTCGCAGGCCTGTCACGTGCTCTTCACCGCCTTCCCCCGTCCCGCCGGCGACGTGCGCAGCCACCGCTTCCCCGGAACCACCCCGCAGTTCCTGGAGAACGCCGTGACCCTCACCATGGAAGCGCGGCTCGAAGACGGCGAGCTGCGCGCGGACGTCACGGTGCTCAATGACCAGACCGGCCACCACGTTCCCACCGGCGTCACCATCCGCAACATGATCCTGCTTGTGGAGGCGTGGGATGGGGCGGAGGTGCCGCTGACGTCGGTGGGAACGCAGCAGGTGCACGAGCTGGGCGGCGTGGGCTCTCCCGCGCTGGGCTACTACGCCGGGCTCCCGGGAAAGCTGTACGCCAAGGTCAACCACGCCGCGGACATGAGCAGCCCGGTCTTCTACACGGAGGCCACCGGCGTGGTGTTCGACAACCGGATTGGCCCGCTGGCGTCGGACACCACGCACCATGCGTTCCGCGTTCCCGCCACCGCGGGCATGGTGAAGGTGCGGGCGCGGCTCATCTACCGTCGGTCCTGGCGCGCGCTGGTGGACGCCAAGAACTGGACCACCGACGGGCACGGGGCACCCCTCGAGGACGTGGCGGCACCCCATTTCGGGCATCTCATGGAACAGGTGGAGGCCACCTACGCGCTGGCCGCGTGTGACGGCGGACCGTGCGGCTGCGTGCACGACGCGGACTGCCCTCCCAACCACGCCTGCACCTCCCAGCTCTGCGTGCCCCTGCCCGCACCCGACGGAGGACCCGGTTCCTCGTCGTCCTCCGGCACATCGAGCACGTCGACGAGCGGCAGCGCCAGTTCTTCCTCGTCGTCATCCAGCGGCGCGTCCAGCGCTGGCGGCGCCTCCTCGTCGTCGTTCGGGGGCGCCTCAACCTCGGGCGCGTCGTCGGACGCGGGGAAGTCCAACCCGGACGGGTCGGCGCCACGGGGTGGGTGCGGCTGTCATGGCGCAGGCGGGAGCGCCAGCATCTTCATGCTCCTCGCTGCACTGTTGTGCGGGCTGAGTCGCCGACGAGGTGGAACGTCGTGTTGCTGACCGCTCCCGCCTTCAGCCAGAGTGGGGACCAATGAGCGATGCCTTTGTGCAGGTGGAGCAGGTCCACAAGACCTATCAGCTCGGTGAGACCCGGGTGCACGCGCTGCGCGGCATCAGCCTGGAGCTGCACCGCGGCGAGTTCACGGCGCTGGTGGGCGCGTCCGGCTCCGGCAAGTCCACGCTGCTCAACCTGGTGGGCTGTCTCGACGAGCCGGACCAGGGTCGCATTGTCCTGGACGGTCATGACGTGGCCCACCTCGACGACGCGGAGCGGAGCAAGCTGCGGAACCGTCGCATCGGGTTCATCTTCCAGTCGTTCAACCTGGTGCCGGTGCTCAACGTGTTCGAGAACGTGGAGCTGCCGCTGCTCTTGCACGAGGAGCTTTCCGCGGCGGAGCGTCGCAAGCGCGTGGAGCAGGCCATCTCCGACGTGGGACTGGAGTCCTTTGTCCGCCACTGGCCCGACAAGCTCAGCGGCGGGCAACGCCAACGGGTGGCCATTGCGCGCGCCCTGGTGACCCAGCCGCTCCTCGTGCTCGCCGACGAGCCCACCGCGAACCTGGACTCCGAGACCACCGCGCGCCTGGTGGACCTGCTGGTGGACCTCAACCACAAGCGCAAGGTCACCTTCCTGTTCTCCACCCACGACGAGAAACTGATGGGCCGCGTGGCGCGCGTGGTGCGCATCCGCGACGGCGTCACCGTCACCGCCTGAGGAGCCCACGACGATGCAGCGCTCCTGGGCCGTGGCCCTCCGCAACCTGCAGCGCAACCGTCGACGGAACGCGGCCACCGTGGCGGCCATTGCGTTTGGCTACGCGGGTCTGGTGGTGCTGGGTGGCTACGCGGCGCGCGTGGACCGGTTCCTGCGCACCAACGCGGTGTACCTCCAGCACGCGGGTCACGTGGCGGTGTGGATGAAAGGCGGCCTGGACCGCGCGGGCGCGGAACCGGAGCGCTACCAGCTGGACGCCGCGGCCCAGCAGCGCATCCTGGCGTGGGCAGGCGCCGATCCCCGCGTGGAATTCACCGCGCGCTACCTGCGCGGCATGGGACTGGCGGGCAATGGATGCACCACGCAGCCCACGCGCCTGTTCGGCGTCGAGCCCGAGGTGCTGGGGCGCATTGTGCGTCATCCCGAGGTGCAGGGCTGGTCTTCCGAGCTGGCCACGCCGGTGAAGGGCCGCTGGATGGATGCGTATCCCAAGGTGCAGCACGCGTCCGCGGTCTCCGTGGGGCTGGCGGAGATGCTGCGGAAGCGTCGCGTCTACGACGAGGTGCAGGGCCTCCCACCCGCCGCCACCATCCTGGACTGCGACACCGAAAAGGAAGCCGAGCAGCTGGCGCAGGACGCCAACGTGCAGGTGATGAGCATGACCTATGACGGCATGTTCAACGCCGTGGACACGGAGATGACCGCCACGTTCCATTACGCGGAGGCCCACGGGGAGAACGGAACGCTCTACACTTCCGTGTCGACGTTGCAGACGCTCTTTGCCACCGACCGCGTCACCTACGTGGCCCTTTTCCTCAAGGACCCCGCCGACGCCGCCAATGTGGCCGCCGAGCTCACCGCCGCCATGGCCGCCGCCGGCCTGCAGGTGGAAGCCCTCACCTACGACGAGGAACGCTGGAATCCGTACTACGTGGGCACCATGGCGTTCATTGGCTCCATGATCGGCATCATCACGCTGCTGGTCTCGCTGGTCCTGATCCTCACCGTGATTGGTGCGCTCACGTTGTCCATCCTGGAGCGCACCCGCGAGATCGGCACGTGGCGCGCGTTGGGTTTCGGGCGCGGGGTGTTGACGTCGCTGGTGGTGCAGGAGGCGTTCCTGCTCGCGGTGCTCGGCGTCGTTGCGGGCGTGGTGATTGGCCTGATGGCCGCGGCGATGATCAACGCGGCGGACATCCGCTTCTCGCCGCCGGGCGTCCCGGGGACCATTGCGCTGCTCATCAAGCCCTCACCGCTCACCTGCGCGGTGCAGGCGGTGCTCATCCTTCCCAGTGTGTGCGTGGCGGCGTGGCTGGTGGCGCGCGCGCAGGTGCGACGCAACGTCGTGGAGCTGCTCACCGCCCAGAGCGGGTGACGAGGGGACGGCATGGCTGGCGGCGCACCTCCTTCACTGATCTTCCGCGTGGCGTGGCGCAACGTGCGACGCAACTGGCGTCACAGCCTGGCCGCGCTGGGCACCATGGCGGTGGGCTTCGTGGCCCTCGCGCTCTTCCAGGGCTACCTGGGTGAGTTCATGAGCACGCAGGTGGAGCTCATCTACGCACGCAACATGATTGGCGAGATCATGGTGCGCCGGCCCGGCGCCGGAAGTCGTGAAGCCCGCATCACTCCCGAGCCCTACCTTCTCGACGAGAAGGAGCAGGCCTTCCTGGAGCACTGGATCGCCGCGCACTCCGCGCAGGTGAAGACGCGCGTGCGCAGCCTGGCGGTGCACGGGATGGCGAGCACGGGTCGGGGCGCGGCCAACTTCGTGGCGCTGGGCCATGACGTGAAGGAGGGTCGCATTGCCCGACGTCACTGGGCCTGGAACACCTGGGCCGGCCGGCCCATCAACGACGACGAAACCAACGGCGCGGTGCTGGGCATGGCCCTGGGCGCGGTGCTGGGCTGCGACCCGGAGAACGGTGGGGACGTGCCCCTCGACGAGAAGACCGGCGCGCCCACCGCGGTGGAGCGGCCCATGAAGTGTCGACAGACCACGCTCCAGCTCAACACCACCAGTGCCAGCGGTCGCATGAACGCCATGGACGCCGAGGTGGTGGGCCTGACGCGCGCCAACGTGCGGGAATACGACGAGCGCCTCATCTGGGTCCCGCTCGACTTCGCACGCCAGCTCGGCGAGACGAAGGGAGTTGGCAGCTACATGCTCCTGCTCCTCGACCCCTCCCAGGAGGAGAACCTGCGCGCGGAGCTGAGCCGGGACGCGGAGAAGGCCGGACTGAAGCTGGAGATCATGGACTGGAAGGACTCGGAGACCGCGGAGGAGCTCCGTCGGGGGATGGACCTCTTGGCGGTGATTCGCAGCCTGATGTTCGTGGTGATCATGGTGATTGCCGGCGTGGCGGTGCTCACCACGATGATGAAGACGGTCCGCGAGCGCACGCGGGAAGTGGGAACGCTGCGCAGCCTGGGCTACCGCCGTGGTCACGTGCTGGCGATGTTCGCCGTGGAGTCGGTGCTGCTCTCCCTGCACGCCGGCGTGCTTGGCCTGGTCAGCGCGGTGGGCCTGACGGCGCTCATCAACTCCACGCAGATCACCTACCGCGGCGGGCTCCTGGCGGAGTCGATCCCATTGCGCGTGGGCTACTCCGTCCCCACGTACGTCATGGGCTTCACGTTCCTGGCTCTGGTGGCCATGCTGGCGGCCATGGCCGCGGCGCGCCACGTCGTGAAAATGAGCATTGCCACGGCGCTCTCGGACAGCTGAGCGTCAGTGGTTTGGTCGGAACAGGTTGCCGTGTCGACGAGGCCGGCGAACACCCAGGGGGGATGCGCCAGAACAAGACGCCCGTCGGGCTTGCTGACGACGTGAGCGGACCGCGACCTGGAGTGCGGCGGGCCCTCGCCGCCCTGGTCAGCGACGAGTGCGTACTCAACGTGAGGAACGGTGCTCGACCTCGTCGCGACGGGACGTCGACGTCTCCGCGACCGTCGACCGCTGACGAGGGTGCCACCCGCTCGGCGCTGGCCAGGGCGGCGAGCCGCTTTGGACAGCATCGACAAAATCTGGCGTATCCGGCTGTCCCGGCTGGAGTTGAAGAAGCGTCGTCGTCACCGGCGAGTTGAGCCCAAGCGTGCCTCG
>JBFMGU010000111.1:0-33678 GCA_040752415.1 Myxococcota bacterium | reverse complement strand
GGAGCTCCGGTTGAGCCCGGACAGCCCGAGCCAAAGCGGTATTTCAGACCGCACTCCCAAAGGTGCGGGCGCCGCGAGTGCGCTTTCATCGGGTTGCCCGCACCGCGGCTGCTCGTCGGGAAACTCTGCGTGCCGGCTTCTCCGCCCAATGGGATGGGCGCGGCCGGCACTGTGGGAGTGCGGTCTGAAATACCGCTTTGGCTCGGGCTGTTCGGGCTCAACCGGAATCTTCCCAGAAGTGAAGGAACTTCAAGTGAAGGAACTTCCGGCCAGGTCCTTGGCTCAGCGCGACCATGTTTGCGGTCAACTGCAGCTGCCGGCAGCGTGTGGACCTGTTTTCCGTCGTCATGACAGCGCCGCCCGGGGCTGACCATTGCCGGCCACCTGCGGATGTGCTCACCCCTGCGGCCAAACGTCGTTTCAATAGGGCCGCACCCAGCCTTATTGGCGGGAGCCGGCAGGTCGACGGAACCTGGTGCGGCGCAGCGGGTCAGCCGTCGACGCCGGAGACGTAGGCGTCCAGCACGTTGACCGCCCAGGTGGCCACGCCCAACCCCAGGAACAGCGCCGCGACGAGACCGGCCTGCGGGATGAGCACCGTCAGGTTGCCAAAGTTCAGGAACGTGACGGGCGGGAGCGGACCAAAGCGTCGGCCCTTGCCTTCCTGACAGTCCGCCGTGCAGGTCTGGTAGTAGACGATGAGGCCGCCCATCGTCGCCAACGCGGCCAGGGATGCCACCACGCTCACCGCCGTGGCGACGATGAAGATGGCGCTCTTGAGCGGCTGCCGGTTGTAGCTCTGTCCCCAGCCCGGCACCACGGCGCTGCGGAACGCCGCATCCGAGCGCGACCGCAACACCACCGACTCCGCCGACAACGTCATGAGCTCGCGGGCGGGCAGCCGGGCATCCGCGCTGGTGATGACCTGGGTGGACTGCACGTCCACGATTCGCGCCGTCAGCAGGAAATCCGACCCGGCCTCCGCCACCTGGCCCACCACCACGACATCCGCGTCCAGCATGACGCCCATCTTGGCGGTGTCCTTGACGTCGACCACGCCGCTCTGCGCCAGCGCCTGCTCGCTCAGCACCTCACCCAGCCGGGAGCGCTCCACCACGAACAGGTTGTGATCCTTGCGCAGGTTCACCGCCACGGCTTCCGACGTCACCAGGCCCAGCTGGGCGCTCTTGGCCTTCCCGCCCACGTCGGTGAAGGGCAGCACCGCCAGCTTGCGCGCGCGCACGTCCCCGCCCTGCTTGCGCAGGCCCGCCACCAGCGCGTCGGTCACGCGGCGCACGCGGATGTCCAGGGTGCTGGCCTCGTTGGCGGAGGCGTCGCTGGTGCGGGAGGGGGAGGGGGCGCCGGCGGCGGCGGCAGCGGCGGCTTCCTCCGGGACCGGCGTGGCGGGCGCGCTCTCGACGGGAGGCGTGGGACTCGCGGAAGCAGGCGGCGCCCCGGCCCCCTCGGTTTGCGACGACAACACCAACGCCACCAGCCAGCAATGCGTCAGGCCCACCGTGCTCTCCCCATGGCGACCGGCGCTTCACCCGCCGGAGCCACGCAGCTCTTTGAGGAACTCCTCCTTGGTGATGATGCCCTTTCTGGCCAGGATGCGCATCAGCGCCCAGAACTTCTTCTCCAGCTCCTCGGTGGGGTCATGCACCGCGCTGGCCACCGGGAGCGCGGGGTTGGGACCGGAGTGCCCCGGCGGCAACGGCTGGAGCATGGGAAGGCTGTTGGTGGGAACCGGCGCGGGTGGGCCGGCGTAGGGTTGCGCCACCGGCGGTGCGGGCGGTCCCACCACGGCCACCGCGGGCGGGTTGGGAGCGGGCGCGCCCGGCGGCGCGTAGGCCGGCGGCGACGTGGGCAGGGCCTGGCTCCCCGTGCGCGGCACGCCGAAGGCGGGCGCGGGCTGCTGGGGCGCGGTGGGCAGCGGCTGGCTCCCCGTCCCCGGACGGCCGAAGGCCGGCGCAGCCGGTTGCGGCGCGGTGGGCAGCGGCTGGCTCCCCGTGCCGGGACGCCCAAAGGCCGGCGCCGGCGTGGGTTGGGGCGGCGGAGCAGGCGGGCGCGGCGTGCCGAACGAGGGCGGCGGCGCCGTGGTCACCTGGCTGAGCGGCGTGGCGCTCCAGGGGTTGGAGACCTGCGGCACCGGCGCGCCGGGGGGCAGCGGGGTGAGCGTGGGGAGGCTGTAGGCCGGCACCGGGGCCCCCGCGGGCGCGGCCACCGGCAGGCCCGGGTTGGTGCCCGGCGGCATGGCCATTCCCGGATTGGTGCCCGGCGGCATGGCCAGGCCGGGACCGGTGGCGGGCGGGGCGCTGAAGCCGGGGTTGGTGGGCGGCGGCGCGGTGAGGGGACCCAGGCCGGACCCCAGCACCATCTCCTCGCCACCGGAGCGCACCAGGGTCATCTTCTCGTCGCCACCTTCATTGCCGCCGTGCTTCCGCTCGAAGCTGAGCGGTGAGATGTCCACGCGCTCCCCGAGCACCCAGGCGCGGATGGCCTCCCCGATGGCAGTCATGGACGCAATCACCGGCTTCACCCGGCAGCCCGTGGTGAAACCCACCTCCTCGAGCACGTTGAGGTTCAGCGGGTCGCTCATGGCCAACGTCAGCGTGCGCCGGCCCTTGCTCCCCTCCACGAAGATGGGCACCACCTCGTGCGACTCACAGAAGCTCGGCGCCAGGAGCTTGATGGCCTCCTTCTGCGGCTGAACGCGGGACAGGTCCACCAGCGGGATGTTCAGCGTCTGGCTGAGCACCTGCATCAAGGTGCCCTCGCTGATGAAGCCCTTCACCACCAGCGCGGTGCCCAGCCGGTGACCCCACTGGCGCTGGTAGGCGAGCGCGCTGGCGAGCTGGTCGGCGTCAATGAGCCGTCGCTCCAGCAGGATCTCCCCGAGCTTCTTCTTGGGCATCGCCACGTGGAAGACCCCGAACCGGACGGACTTTCAGAAAGCAGCGGCCTGCCGCCTCCAGAGGGTGGACCCCGCGCATGTCAGTCCGGTCGGCTCCCCAGGTCAAGTTTGTCGCCGGGTGGGACCTCCCCCGGTACCCGGGCCCGTCCCCCAAGCTCACGCTGGCAGTCCACGCACCCCGCCCTGCGACTCCGCCCGCAACAGCAGGTCCGCCACGGCGTCGGTGGCCTGCTCCAGGCGCGACACGATCTCCGGCGTGGCCAGGGCGCGCTGCCGCTCGTCGGCGTTGGCCAGCGCGGCGGCGCACAACACATCCGCCAGCGCCCCCGGCTCCTTGATGTGATCCAGGATCTCCAGCAGCGGGCCGGCACGGTCCGGGATGTGCGCCAGCAGCTTCAGGAAGCACGCGCGCAGCGTCTCCAACGGCGTGCGCAGCGCGGCCTCCCCGGAGGGCGGCATGACGTCGGGGAGCATGCGGGTGGCGGCCACGCGGTAGGGCTGGTTGGGCGGCAGCTCCTGCAGGATGCGCGCGCGACACAGCCCCTGCAGCGCCAGGTAGTAGCGCCCGTCCTCTTCCTTTTGCACGCGCGTGATGCGACCCACCCCCACGACGTCATGGATGGGCGGGCGGCCCTGGTAGTCGGCCTCATAGCCGGGCTTGAGCAGCGCAATGGCCAGCACGCGGTCGGCCTTCAGCGCATCGGCCACCATGGCGCGGTAGCGCGGCTCGAAGATGTGCAGCGGCAGGATGGTGCCGGGGAAGAGCACGGTCTCCGGCAGCGGGAAGACCTTGAGTTGCTCAAGCGATGCCGTGCTTGGCATCTCCACGCTCGCGTCGGCGCCCATCACCGTCATGCGGTAGCACCGCGGCAGGTGGCTCTCAACCACGCGCCCTCGCTCTCGTCCCGGATTGACAACGCGCGCACCGGGAGACAGCGCGTGGCGCCCCTGTGTCGCGGTGGGAGTGTCCGTGCTTCTGTGCTAGCTGCCGCCGGTCTGCCCGAGGGGGGCGGGAATGACGTCGGAGGTGAGGCGCGTGACGACGAGGTTGTGGCCCTGCACGTGGCTCCTGGTGGCGATGCTGTGCTCCTGCAAGGGTGGTGGCGGCGCCCGTGTCGACGGAGGCGCGGCGCGCGGCAAGGTCATCACCGTGGGCATGCTGCAGGAGCCCGACAGCCTGTGGCCCCTCTACAAGGAGATGATGGCCAGCGAGGAGGTGCTGCGCGCGGGCCAGATGACGCTCGCGCTCTTCAATGAGAAATGGGAGCACATCCCCCACGCCGCGCAGGCCATTCCCACCGTCGAGAACGGGGGCGTGGAGCTGTTGGACGGCGGCGCGCGCATGCGCACCACCTGGAAGCTGCGCGACGACATCTTCTGGCCCGACGGCACGCCGCTCACCGCGGAGGACTTCATCTTCAGCTGGTCGGTGGCGCGCGACCCGCGGCAGGAGATTGCCGACCGCATGTACGTGGAGAAAGTGGAGAAGATGGAGGCGCTGGGGCCGGACAAGCGCACGCTGGTCATCACCTGGAGCCAGCCCTTTGCCTACCACGCCAACTTCCGCAACTTTGAACCGCTGCCGCGTCACGTCGTGGAGCCCCTCTACAAGGAGGTGGGCGCGGGGCTGAAGACGCATCCCTACGGACGCAAGCCCATGCTGGCCGGTCCGTTCACCGTCGAGGATTGGCAGAGCGGGGCGTTCATCACGCTGGTGCGCAACCCCAAGGCCACCAGCCCGCGCTGGAATCCCAGGGTGGACCGCATCATCTTCAAGTTCATCACGCAGTCCAACACCGTGGAGGCGCAGCTGGTGAGCGGCGCGGTGGACGCCATCAGTCCCATTGGCATGCAGTTCGACCAGGCGCAGGAGATCGAGCGACGTCGGGGGAACGAGTTCGCCTTCCACTACACCGACGGACTGCAGTGGGAGCACATCGACCTCAACCTGGATGACCCGTGGCTCAAGGATGCGCGGATGCGTCGGGCGCTGGCCATGGGCATCAACCGCAAGGCGCTGGTGGACGCGCTCTTCCAGGGCAAGCAGCCGCTGGCGGAGGGCGCGGTGCCGCCCCGTCGCTACGACTACAATCCCGCCACCCAACCCGTTCCCTACGACCCCGCCAAGGCCGCGGCCCTGCTCGACGAGATGGGCTTCCAGAAGGGCGCCGACGGCATCCGCGAGAAGGACGGGAAGAAGCTGCAGCTCAGCATCGTGACCACGGCGGGGAACAGCACGCGGGAGCGGGTGGAGCAGATCATCCAGGCGGACCTGCGCAAGGTGGGCGTGGACCTGGTGGTGGAGAACGTGCCGGCCAAGGTGTTCTTTGGCGAGATCACGCGTCGACGGAAATTCAAGCACATGGCCATGTTCGCCTGGTCCATGGATCCGCTGCGCAACGACGAGAACCTGTGGCGCTGCGACTACGTCCCCAGCGAGAAGAACGGCTGGCAGGGCCAGAACTACGGCGGCTGGTGCAACGAGGAGGCCACGAAGCTGCTGAAGGAAGCGAGCCGGGAGCTCGACGTGGAGAAGCGGAAGGGCATCCTGCACCGCGTCCAGGAGCTGTGGAGCGCGGACCTGCCGGCCATCCCGCTGTACTTCCGCTCCGACGTCAGCATCACCCGCAAGAACTTCCGCAACTGGAAGCCCACCGGAACGCAGGTCCCCACCACGTGGAACGCCCACGAGTGGTACCTGGAGTAGCCACCCGTGCTGCGCAGCGCGCTCTCCCGGTTGGTGCAGGCGCTCCTGACGCTCATGGTGTTGAGCGTGGTGCTGTTCCGACTGCTGAGCGCCATGCCCGGCAATCCCGTCGAGCTGCTGATCACCAGCAACCCCGGCATCAGTCCCGAGGACGTGGCCCGCCTCAAGCGCCTGCGCGGCCTGGACCAGCCGTGGCACGTGCAATACGTGCGCTGGCTGTGGGGCTACCACGACGGAAAACTGGCGCCCCAGTACACCGGCCCACGTCGGCTGCTGGTGGAGGCCGGGCAGGGCGCGGAGCTGGACCTGGCCGCGCACCTCAAGGATCCCGACGATGGCCGCACGCCCGCGCTCCGTGTCGTTGGGGACGGGGCGGAGCTGGTGGGGACACGGTTGCGGATGACGTCGACGACGCCAGGCGTGCGGGACGTGTACGTGGTGGCGACCGACGCCGACGGGCTGCAGACGCCCATCCACCTGGAAGTGGAGCTGCGTAACCGCGAGCCGACGGAGCGCCTGCGCTTCGCGGAGCTGGGCGTGAAGTTCGTGACGGCGGAGGAGCCGTTTGCGGTGGACCTGCGCGCCGCGCTGCCGGGTGCGCCCGCGGGGACCGTGTTCCGGGTGGTCGAGGGGCCGGGGACCGTCGAGGACGGGGTGTATCGCGCCGCGTGGGAGGGGCCGGGGCAGAGCGCGATTGTCGTCGAGGCGAAGGCACCGGATGGGCGGAGCGCGCTGGGGGTGTTCGCGGTGGACCATGGTCCGGTGCCGGACCCGAAGGCGTTCCAGAAGGGTTTCCTCCTCGGGAACCTGGGCTTCTCCAACACGTACAAGCGTCCCGTGGGCGAGATCCTGCAAGGTCGTGTGGCCAACACGTTGCGCCTCATGCTGCCGGCGCTGTTGCTCTCCCTGCTGCTCGCCATCCCCATCGGCGTCATTGCCGCGTCGCGACAGTATTCCCGGCTGGACCACGTGGTGAGCATCCTGGCCTTCGTGGGCGTGAGCATCCCGGTGTTCTGGCTGGGCATCATGATGATCATCCTCTTCTCCGTGGTGCTGGGCTGGTTTCCCGCGGGCGGCATGGGCACGCCCGGTGTCGACGACGCCATGGACCAGCTGCGTCACACCGTGCTGCCGGTGCTGGTGCTGGCCGCGGCGTACGTGGGGCGGTGGGTGCGTTACGTGCGCGGTGCCATGCTGGAGGTCATCCACCAGGACTACATCCGCACCGCGCGCGCCAAGGGCCTGCCGGAGCACGTGGTGATCTGGAAGCACGCGCTGCGCAACGCGCTGATTCCCGTCGTCACCGTGCTGGCGCTCAGCCTGCCTTCGCTCTTCTCCGGCGCGGTGCTCACCGAGACCGTGTTCAGCTGGCCGGGCGTGGGAAGGCTCATCTACGAGTCCGTGCTCAACAGCGACTACTACGTGGCCATGGTGGCGTTCCTCGTCGCCGCCACGCTGGTCATGGTGGGGAACGTGCTCGCCGACGTCCTCTATCTCGCGGTGGACCCGCGCATCCGGACCCGCGCATGAACGCCGCCGTTCCCTCTCCGCAGCGCGTGGTGTGGCAGCGCTTCCGAGGTCACCGGCTGGCGCTCCTGAGTGGTGTCGTCGTCACGGTGCTGCTGGTGCTGGCGGCGGCGGCGGACCTGGTTGCCGCGCTGACCGGTTGGAAGGCCACCGACGTGGACCTGCAGGCCACCCTGATTCCGCCGCTCACCGCGGGTCACGTGCTGGGCACCGACGAGCTTGGTCGCGACGTGCTCATGCGGCTCATCTACGGCGGGCAGGTCTCACTCAGTGTCGGAATCGTGTCCGCGTTCTCCGGTGCTCTGATTGGCACGGCGGTGGGGCTGATTGCGGGGTACTACGGTGGTGTCGTGGACGCGGTGCTCATGCGGCTCACCGACGCGGCGCTGTCCATTCCGCTGCTGCCGCTCATGATCGTGTTCAGCGCGTTGGACCCGGTGAAGCTGTTTGGCGGCGCAACGCTGGCGGACGGCGTGGTGTCCGCGCTGCTGGGGGCCCTGCTGCTCAACGGGCTGGTGGCGCTGTCCCGACGGGGAACCGGCGAGGCGTGGCGTGGCATCGGCGTGGGCGTGCTGGGCGTGTTCGTGGTGCTCATGGTGGCGTGGCTGGTGCTGTTCCGCGTCGTCGACTGGCGCACGCTGGGGAAGGGCAGCGGCGGGGGGGCGGTGCAGCTCATCCTGCTCATCGTCCTGTTCGGGTGGATGACGGTGGCGCGGTTGGCGCGGGCGGCCACGCTGCAGATCAAGAGCATGGAGTACATCACCGCCACCCGCGCGCTCGGCGCCACCGACGCGCGCATCCTGCTCCGGCACGTGCTGCCCAACGCGCTGGCCCCCATCATCGTCGCCACCACGCTGGAAGTGGGCGCGAACATCCTCTACGAGGCCGCGCTCAGCTTCCTGGGACTGGGCATCAAGCCGCCTACGCCGTCGTGGGGGAACATGCTCACCAACGCGCAGGACTACATCTACCGCGCACCGCTGCTGGCGCTGTGGCCCGGCCTGCTCATCCTCACCACCGTGGCTTCGTTCAACTTCCTCGGCGACGGATTGCGGGACGCGCTCGATCCCCGTCGTGTGATCAAGCGGTAGACACGCCATGCGGTAGCGAGCGGGTTGAAGAGCGCGCATCACGGCTCGTCCGGACGCGCCGAGGGTGCGGGACGAGGGATGACGCAAGCAACCCTCTTAGCCGGATCGCCGGGGAAACACGGTTGTGGTGATGGATCCCCTGAGCATGCTGGGGAAGGCTTGCGTCGTTGATTCCCGCGCCATGGAGGCAGACCCATCGGCTCTTCGGGGTGCTGGGGCCAGCCTCCAAGCTGCGCCACCAGGTCGTGCCGGTCCCCGCTCACTGCAAGGACCATCCCAAGGGCCATTCCCACGACGAGAACCCGCCCGCGTACAAGCAACCCATCCCGTGGGCGGAACTCTTGCGGCGCACTTTCGACATTGACGCGCTCCTGTGTCCGCGCTGTGGGGCGGTGGCGCGGCATCTGGACGTGCAGGTGCTTCCCTCCCGACGGTGTGGAGGCGCACTTGCTGCATGAAGGCGCGGCGTACGACGTGCTGGGCGCACGCTGGCGGCACGTTGGTGCGGAGACACGGTCCTGGTGCAGCAGCGTCATCCGCGCCTGGGCTTCAAGACGTGCATCCTTCCCGTCCTCACGCAGCGAGCGCGGGATGCTCCCTGGTCGCGGATTGCGCTGCTCATGTGCCTGGGAATTCCGGCGCTGGTGCAGCGTGCGCCCTTTGGGGAGTGAATCGTGCCGTCCCAAGCACCAACCGGGAACGACAACGAGGATCTCATCTCTTGACATGATGCATGATGAGCATCATATTACAGCCGTAATCCATAGAAAGGTGTGAAACCGTGACAACCAGCTACGTCATTGGCGCAGCGCGCACTCCTCGGGGCCGCGGCAGGGCAGGCAAGGGCGCGCTTTCAGGCATCCATCCCCAGGAGCTCCTGGCGCAGGTGCTCAGGGTCTTGCCCGCACGCGCCGGATTTGAGCCCACCGCCGTGGACGACGTGATGGTGGGCTGCGTATCCCAGGTGGGGGAGCAGGGAGCCAACATTGCTCGCAACGCCGTGTTGGCGGCGGGCTGGCCCGATTCGGTGTCCGCCGTCTCTCTCAACCGCTTCTGCGCCTCAGGGCTGCAGGCGGTGAATTTTGGCGCCATGGCTGTGGCGTCTGGCGCCATGGACCTGGTGGTGGCGGGCGGCGTGGAGAGCATGTCCCGCGTCCCCATGGGGTCTGACGGAGCAGGCCAGGATGGCAACAACGTCCTGCTTCGTGAGCGGGTCTTCCAGGTTCCGCAGGGTATCAGCGCGGACCTGATTGCCACACTGGAGGGGTTCTCGCGCCAGGACGTTGACGCCGTGGCGCTTCGCTCGCAGCGGAATGCGGCGCGGGCGGTGGAGGAACGGCGCTTTGAGCGCGCGCTGGTGCCGGTGCGGGACCCGCAGTCAGGAGCGGTGCTGCTGGAGCGGGAGGAGCTCCCGCGTCCGGACACCACGGCGGAGGGGCTGGCGACGCTGAAGCCCTCCTTTGTGGAGATGGGTGCTGCCGTGGTGGGGCCCAAGGGAGAGACTCTGGATGCGCTTGCCGTGGCGGCATACCCGCGCGCCGGGGCCATCCGGCACGTGCACACCGCCGGCAACTCCAGCGGAATTGTCGACGGAGCGGCAGCCGTGGCGCTGGCCTCCGAGCGCTATGTGCGTGAGCATGGGATCAAGCCGCGCGCTCGCATCCGAGCCATGGCAACCACCGGGACGGAGCCGCTCCTCATGCTCACCGGCCCGGCCCCCGCCAGCCAGAAGGCGCTGCGGAGCGCGGGCATGCAGGCACGGGACATTGACCTGTGGGAAATCAATGAGGCCTTTGCCGGTGTGGTGCTCCAGACGGTGCGTGCGTTGGACATCAGCATGGACCGCGTGAATGTGAATGGCGGAGCCATTGCGCTTGGCCATCCCCTGGGTGCCACCGGCGCCATGCTTCTGGGCAGCGCGCTCGACGAGCTGGAGCGCTCCGGCAAGCAAACTGCGCTCATCACCATGTGCGTGGGCGGCGGCCAGGGCATTGCCACCATTCTTGAGCGCGTGTGACTCCTGACGCTTGGAGACGCCAGCATGAACCAGAAGGCGGAGCAGAAGCAGAAGTCCCGTGAAGCCATTGTTGCGTCCGCCGCTGCGCTGCTGAGGGAGCGTGGCATCAAGGCCAGCTCGGTTGCAGAGGTGATGCAGGGCGCCGGCCTGACGGTGGGCGGGTTCTACGGACACTTTGAGTCCAAGGAGCAGCTCTTTGCGGAGACCATCCAGGCCACCGCAAGCACCATGTGGAACCGGCTGCTGCGCTCCGCCAAGGGCAGTTCCCGACGGGAGCGCGTGGTGAGCGTGTTGTCCACCTACCTCTCGCGAAAACATCGGGACAACGCGGAATCCGGATGTCCGCTCCCCAGCGCTGCGCCTGAGGCTGCAAGGGAAGGTGAGCCCTACCGCAGCGCGTTGGCGCCGGAGCTTGCGGGCTTCGTTCGTTCGCTTGCGGGCATGATGGGAGATGACCCGCGTCACCGGGAGAAGGCATTGGGTCTCCTTGCGTTGATGTATGGCGCGCTCTCATTGTCGCGCGCGGTGCGGGGCACCCCGCTGAGCGACCAGTTCCTCACGGCCGCCAAGAAGATGGGTGAACAGCTCTTGCGCGACGAACACGATTGATTGGACAGGAGCGCGGTGTGAGCGGTCGGCGGATTGTTGTCACCGGCATGGGCTTGGTGACGCCGTTGGGTTGCGGAGTGCAGCAGGTCTGGCAGCGCCTGCTCGAGGGAAGATCCGGTCTCCGGTTGTTGCCGCCGGAGATCACCGAGGACATCCCCGCCAAGGTGGGCGCGCTCGTGCCGGACCGGCGCGATGATCCGGTGGCGGGCCTGGATGCGGACCGCGTCGCCTCGCCCAAGGAACAGCGACGGATGGATCGCTTCATCCTGCTTGCGCTGGCTGCCGCGGAGGAAGCGTTGCACAGCGCGCGCTGGCGTCCCGAGGACCTCCGTGATCAGGAACGCACTGCGACCATCATTGCCTCGGGCATTGGTGGCGCCGAGTCGTTCGTTGACGCAGTGCGGACCACGGACACCCGTGGCCCCCGGCGGCTCTCTCCGTTCACGGTGCCGTCATTCCTCATCAATCTGGCGGCTGGTCAGGTTTCCATCCGGCACAGGCTGAAGGGCCCACTGGGAGCGCCTTCCACGGCGTGCGCGGCAAGTGTGCAGGCCATCGGGGATGCGGCGCGGCTCATCAGGGCGGGAGAAGCGGAGGTTGCGCTGTGCGGCGGGGCCGAGGCGGCGGTGAACCGGATCAGCCTGGCGTCGTTTGCCGCGGCGCGCTCGTTGTCAACGGGGTTCTCGGCCGCCCCGGAACGTGCGTCGCGTCCGTTTGACAGCGCGCGGGATGGCTTCGTGCCGGGTGAAGGCGCGGGCATGCTGGTGCTTGAAGAGCTGGACCACGCGCTGGCCCGCGGCGCACAGCCCGTGGTGGAGGTGGTGGGTTACGGCACAAGCGCGGACGCGCATCACATCACCGCGGGGCCGGAGGATGGGAGCGGGGCGCGCCGGGCCATGGAAGCCGCGCTTCGTCAGGCGGGCGTGGCGGCGTCAAGGGTGCAGCATCTCAATGCCCATGCCACCTCCACGCCGGTGGGCGACCGTGGCGAGCTGGAAGCCATCAAGCACGTCTTTGGCACGCAGGGGCGCACGGCCGTGACATCCACCAAGTCCGCCACCGGACACCTGCTCGGAGCGGCGGGCGGTGTGGAAGCGATTTTCACTGCGTTGGCCATTCGCGACCAGATGGCACCCGCGACGCTGAACCTTGACGACCCAGATCCCGCTTCCGCGGGCGTGGACATTGTGGCCGGCCGGGCCAGGCCCGTGGCCATGGAATACGCCATGTCCAACGGATTTGGCTTTGGTGGAGTGAACGCAAGCGTCCTTTTCAAGCGTTGGGAACGCTGAGTTGAAACGAAGCAAAGAATGACGATTGTGCACTGTGGGGCGGTAGCTGCTCGGGTGCGTGCCGCCGGCGTTGGAGGTTGGCCGTCCCAGCGCAAGCTCCGGCCTCGTGTCCGACGGGACGTGGCGAGCCAGATGGCCCTGTTGGGGAACCAGGAGCGGTAGACACGCCATGCGGTAGCGAGCGGTTGAAGAGCGCGCATCACGGCCCGTCCGGACGCGCCGAGGGGGCGGGACGAGGGATGACGCAAGCAACCCTCTTGGCCGGATCGCCGGGAAAACACGGTTGTGGCGATGGATCCCCTGAGCATGCTGGGAAGGCTGGCGTCGTTGATTCCCGCGCCGCGGAGGCAGACCCATCGGCTCTTCGGGGTGCTGGGGCCAGCCTCCAGGCTGTGCCACCAGGTCGTGCCGATCCCCACGCACCGCCCAAGGGCCATTCCCACGAGCCATGTTCCGACTGAGGGCGCCGCGCGCGCCTGAACTCCTTGACCATCGTGTTCAGGTTGGGCACATTAGACCGGCGGTCCAACCCGTGGTCTACAGGAGCCTCGGATGCAGGTCCTCATCGTCGGCGCAGGCATCGCGGGCCCCACGCTCGCCTACTGGCTCTCGCGCGCTGGCCATCGGCCGACGCTGGTCGAGCGGGCGCCCGAGCTTCGACGAGGTGGTTACCTCATCGACTTCTGGGGCGCCGGCTTCGAGGTCGCCGACCGAATGGGCATCGTCCCGGAGCTGCTCCAGCGAGGGTACACGCCCCGAGAGGGACGGCAGGAGCGGCGCGACGGCACCCGCATGTTCTCGTTCCACCCCGAGTCCCTCGTCGGCCCTGGCGTCCCCTACGCGAGCCTCGCCCGAAGCGATCTCGCCGCTGTCATCTACGGCGCGCTCGAGGGCAAGGTCGAGACGATCTTCGGCGACACGGTGCGTGCGCTCGACGACGACGGCGCGCGTGTGCGGGTCACCTTCGAGCGCGGCGCTGCGCGGGACTTCGACCTCGTGATCGGCGCAGACGGCCTGCACTCACAGGTGCGGCGTCTGGTCTTCGGCGCCGACGAGCAGTTCGAGAAGTACCTCGGCTTCAAGATCGCGGCCTTGGATCTCAAGGGCCACCGCCCACGCGAGGAACTCGTCGCGAAGCTCTACACCGAAGTGGGCTACCAGGTGACGGCGTTCCCGATGCGCGACGACGGGATGATGTTCGCGCTCACCTTTCTCGATGACCGGAAGGATGTTCCCGAGACGCGCGAGGCACAGGAGGCGCTGCTGCGCGAGCGCTTCGCGAGCGCGGGCTGGGAGACGCCGGCCGTCCTCGCGAAGATGCCCGGCGCGGAGTCGCTCTACATGGACCAGGTGAGCCAGATCCGCATGCCGTCGTGGACGCGCGGTCGGGTCGCCCTGGTGGGAGACGCAGCGGCGTGCCCATCGCTCTTGTCCGGGCAAGGCTCGGCGCTCGCGATGGTCGCAGCCTACGTGCTGGCCGCCGAGCTCGCGCGCGCGCCGAGTCACGTGGAGGCCTTCGCCGAGTACGAGCGGCAGCTCATGCCGTTCCTGCGCTCGAAGCAGAAGGCGGCCGAACGGCTCGCGCTGACCTTCGCGCCGAAGAACGGGTTTCAGCTCTTCGTGCGCAACAGCGTGATGCGGCTCATGTCGTTCCCGTTCGTCGCCAAGCTCGCGGCGGGCAAGAGCTTCAACGACGCCATTGAGCTTCCGCCACCTCCCGGAGCGTGAGGGTCCCCCATGCCTCGACCACGGTTCCACAAGCTCCCAGCAGAACAGCAGCAGGCCATCCTGCACGCCGCGCTCGAGGAGTTCTCTGGCCACGGCTTCAACGCGGCGTCGCTCAACCGCATCATCGACGCCGCCGGAATCTCCAAGGGGTCGATGTACTACTACTTCGACGGCAAGGAGGACCTCTACGCACACGTGGCGCGCGTTGAGCTCGGACGGCTGTTCGAAGCGGCGGGACCGTTCCCCGTCCCGAGCGCTCGCGAGCCCAACGCTTTCTGGTCCACGCTCACCGACTACTACCTGCGCATCATGGGCGCGCTCGCGTCATCGCCACCCGTGGCAGCTCTCGCGCGAGGGTGGGTGACGGCGTCGGCGAACCCCGCGCTCGTGCAAGCGCAGAAGGAGATGGAGGCGGCGCTCCTGCCGTGGTTCGAACAGGCGCTCGTCGCCGGACAGCGAGCGCGCGCGGTGCGCAAGGACGTGCCGACCGGCCTCTTGATCGCCGTGGTCTTCGGGATGGGGCAGGCGATGGACATGTGGCTCATGACGCAAGAACTCGATGAGGAGACCCTCCGCAAGTTGGTCCCGGTCTTCATCGGCATGATTCGTAAGGCGCTGTCGCCGTAAAAGGGCACTACATGCAACTGGCCGCGGCGTACGTGGGGCGGTGGGTGCGTTACGTGCGCGGTGCCATGCCTGGAGGTCATCCCACCAGGACTACATCCGCACCGCGCGCGCCAAGGGTCTGCCGGAATCCGTGGGTGATCTGGAAGCACGCGCTGCGCAACGCGTTGATTCCCGTCGTCACCGTGCTGGCCTTCAGCCTGCCTTCGCTCTTCTCCAGCGCGGTGCTCACCGAAACCGTGTACAGCTTGCCAGGCGTGGGAAGGCTCATCCACGAGTCCGTGCCCAACAGCGACAACTACGTGGCCCTCATCCTCACCACCGTGGCTTCGTTCAACTTCCTCGGCGACGGATTGCGGAATGCGCTCGATCCCCGTCGGGTGATCAAGATGTGATGTCAGCGGCCCCGGACCGGCAACCGCTGCCGCCGACGGCGCGGCGTGGTCCCTGCGACCGCTCTTGGCGTAGGCGTGACGCGGTATAGAGTGCGCCCGTGATGCCCGCGCTCCTGCTGCTCATGCTGGCTGCCGCCAACGTCGAACGTGCCGCGGTGCTCACGGTGACGGTGTCGCCGTCGACGCCGGAGTCCGAAGCGGTGGCCGAGCTGATGACCAACACGCTGACCGACCACCTGGCCCGCCTCAAGGTCTACGACGTCATGGCTCCCCACGAGGTGCAGGCACTGCTGGCCAACGAACAGGAACGGCAGATGATGGGGTGCGAAGCGGACACCTGCCTGGCGGAGCTGGCGGGGGCATTGGGCGTCCGCTTCCTCGTGGTGGGCCGGGTGGAGCGGGTCCAGGATCACCACCTCTGGACCGCGCGCATCGTCGACCAGACCGCCGGCACGGTGGTTTCCGCCGGCGCCATGAAGGCCGCCACGTTGGCATCCCTGGTGGCGCAGGTGGAGGACATGGCGCGGGTGCTCTGCCACCTGGAGCCGATCACCGACGACGATCAACGCGCCGCCCGACGCTGGGGCTTCGTGGACGTTCGTGATGCGCGGGATTTCCGCACCTACCGACTCACCGTGCCGGAGCTGAGCACGGGCGAAGCACTCACCCGCTACATCGTCCGCCACAATGCCGAGAGCAACGCGCTGGCCGTCGCCGAGGCGGCGACCGTGCTCACCGGGAGCATGCTGCTGGCCGCTTCGTTCGCCGGGACCATCTTTGCCGCGCTGGCCATGCTGTCCGACGCCACCACCGTCTCGCTGCTGAGCCTGGGTGGTGCGGGGGTGATGTTCCATCTTGGCGTGGCGGCGATGGCTGCCGCCCTGGTGTTGCTGGTGGTGGATGCGCTGGACCTGGGGCGCGTGCCGGTGCGGGACAGCGGGTGCTGCGTGGATGCGCGCACCGTGGCGGACGTCGAGGCTGACGACGGTGTGACCCGTTCCTCCGCGCTGGCGATGCTCCTGGCGGGACCGCTGACCGTGGCGGTGGGCCTGACGTTGGTCATGACCGGCGCTGTGGTGATCCGGACCTACAACATCAGCGGAGGCGCCCAACGGTTCCGCCTCCCCAGCGACGGCAACGACACGGTCTGGACCCTGAGTGCCTTCACCGGGTTGTTCGCCTTTCCCCTGCTGCCCGTGGCGTTGTGTCTGCCACTGGTCGTGGCCACACCCACGGGGCTGTGGCAGCTCTTCTCACCCCAGAAACCGCTCCGTGACGCCGCGGATGACGAGGAGGCGGCGCCATGATGGCGTGGGTGATGCTCGGGGCGTTGCTGGTTTCCGACGTGGCGCCCCCGGCCCGCGCGGTGGTGATGCCGTTGCGCGCCGGGCCCAACCTGCCGGCGGACGTCGCTGAACAGGCGCGGGGACTGGAGCGCATGTTGGTGGATGCGCTGAACCGCCACGCGCCGTTCCGGGCCATGGGACGGGATGAGATCGTCGCCATGGCGGGTGCGGAGGCGGCGCACCAGCTGCAGGGTTGTGAGGCGGAGAGCTGCCTGGCCGACATTGCCAATGCGCTCAACGCCGAGCTGGTGGTGAGCGCGGGGCTCCGTGCCTTCCGTCGCGGGCTGGCCCTGGATGCCTCGCTGGTCCGTCGTGCCGATGCGCACGTCCTGCGTCGGGCGTCGGTGCATGCGCCGTCGCTGGGGGCGCTGCTGGTGTCCATTGACGTGATTGCGCGACAGCTCGCCGGCGGTGCCCGGATTGCCGCCGACGATCCGCGGCTGGCCGCGCGGCTTGGCACCACGCCCGCCGTGGCCGAGGAGGTGGCGCAGGTGGTCCGCACCTCACCGGATACCGACGTCATGACGGAATGGACCCGCCGCATCATCCAGGCCAACAGCGAGCCGGGGTTCCATCCGCTCGCGGTGGGGACGTTGGTGCTGGCGGCCGGGGCTTGCGTGCTGATGGCGGGCGCGGTGGCGGGGTTTGCCACGGGGCTCAGCTACTACGCCACCACGCTGCAGGGCCCCCCACCCGACGAGACACTGGAGGGCTGGGAGCTGCCCGCGTATCCCAACCGCATCAACCCCGACGGCACATACAACTTCCCCGTCCTGCACCTGCTCATCCCGCTGCTGGCGCCTGTGCCGCTGTTGCTGCTCGGCGGTGTGGCGCTCCTGGCCGCGGCTGGCGTGGCGGTGCATGACCGGATGGACGTGGGACGCATCCCGGTTGCGAGCACCGGTTGCTGTCGTGACGAGGAGGAACTGGCGGAGGCGCGCCGTCCCACGGCAGCACGGCGTGCTGGACCGGTGTTGGCAACCCTGGGCTCGTTGTTGGCGTTGGGGGCGCCGTGGTGCCTGCCCGTGATGCTGTTGGGCGGCATGTTCTGCGGGACCCTTGGCGCCTTTGATGGCGCGGCCTTCATTGGCCCCACCGTGCCGCTGCGCGTCTCCGACTTCACCGCGGCGGCGGTGTTCGCCTCCACGTGGCATGCGTTGTCGTTGGGGGCTCTCAGCGTCGGGTGCGCGGCCGTCGGGATCGGGTCGGCGCTGGCCCTGGTGGGCACCGACTCACATTCGCTCGTCGACGACGAGGAGTGAGCGGTCCCGCGCAACGCTCAGTACCAGGGAAGCCCAGGGCGACGCGGCTGGAACGGCTTGTCGCGCGCGCCGCCGTCGTAGACCTTCACGCGCACCACGCGGGCTCCAACGTCATCGAAGTAGTAGAGCCCGTCCTCGTCGTTTCCCTCGGGTCGGTGCCACATGGCCGTGATGAGCGCGCTCTCGTCGTCGCCGTAGAAGCCCTGGAGGTCCAGGGTGCACCCGTCCGCGCGCGAGAAGCGGATCATGCCGCCCAGGCCCGTTCCGTCGCTCCAGCGCGTCCGCGCACGCATGGCCGCCCTTCCGTCGGTCGAGACCACGACGTTGGACGGCTCCCAGAACGCCGGCGCCTCCAGCGGCTCACCGACGACACCCAGCAGCAGCGTCTGGTCGCCCACCCGTCGCACCTCCAGGAAGTCGCCCGTCGCCACCGCCACCACGTCGCCCTGCGCGACGATGGCTTCCCGCGCGTCGCTGGAGGGACGCGGCCAGGCTCGCGCATCCTGTCCCGCCCACGGGTTCCACAGGAAGAGCTCGTTGGCGGTGTCCTTCAGCACGGCCACGGGCCCGGCGCGGGAGAGCGTCAGGAAGGGCTGCGACGCCACGACGACACCCGTGGTGGTGTCCACCGCGTTGGTGGTGGGAATGCTCACCTCATCCCAGATCCCGTCGCCCAGCAGCACGAGGTTCGTGCCTGGTTGCCGGTGGATGGCGCCACACCACGCGTGGGGCGAACAGTCCCGAAGCAGCGTGCGTGCACCCGTGACGACGTCCAGCGCATACCAGGCGTACCGGGACAGCGCTCCCGCGTCGGCGTCATGCGATGCGCGCACCAGCACGACGTCACCGTTCAGCGGACTGACCGATGTCAGGCCGGGACAGTCGTCGGGGAGCGTCACGTCCGCAACCAGTGTGGGGACGCCCTCCACCAGGTCATAGGTGCGGATGCCGGAACCACCTTCACA
The DNA here is from genome assembly GCA_040752415.1 of Myxococcota bacterium. Lineage (GTDB taxonomy): Bacteria > Myxococcota > JACRCW01 > JACRCW01 > JACRCW01 > JBFMGU01. The sequence goes on along the minus strand of JBFMGU010000111.1, from coordinate 15,201 downwards.
ATCCACCGACCCGTACGTGGCAACGAAGCGGGTCGCCGAGAGCCCGGTGATGGTCCCGTGTTGGGTCCCCTCCGGCGTCAGTATTGCCACCTGCTCGCCGGTGGGGATGCGCACGGCATGGAGCCTGGGCTCGTTTGTCAGACCGAGGATCAGGTCGTGCTCGGGGAGGAACGCGCGCACCCGGTCCAGGGGGACCGCGGGCGTGACGGTGTGGATGACGTCTCCATTCTCGTCATGGATGGTGATGGGGCCCTGCCGCATTGCGAGGAAACCGCCCGGGAGCGTTCCGTCCTCAGGCTGGCACGGCTGTCCGGATGACGACGACGCATCCGGCGCGAGGATGGAACCTCCGTCGGGGATGGTACCGGTGCTGGCGTCCGTTGCTCCTGCGTCCGCCCTGACCTGCCCGGCGCGGGCGTCGCCGATGGTGATGGTGGTGTCCTCCGAAGTTACGCACCCAAGGGCGGAAACAACGACGATGCCGGCGACGCGGCGGCGGAACGAGGCCATCTTGGTCGTTTCGCCCCGCTTAGCGGACTTGTCAACACGGTCAGGTTGGCTCGGCGAAGCCCGGGCGCCCCGGGACGGACGACGAAGTCAGGCGACGGCCATGACCGCGCGGTATCAGAGGCGCGATTCCTTGCCGCCCAGCAGCCGGCGGATGTTGGGGATGTGCTTCACGACAATCACGGCGAGCATGGTCGCGAACAGCCCCCACAGCTCCGGCTGCAATCCCACGAAACCCGCCGCCGCTCCGACGGCAACCAGCGCGGTGAGACTGGAGACGCTGGAGATGCGCGTGGCCAGGAACGTGATGCCGTAGACCGCCGCCGCCAGCAGCGCCACGGGCGGACGCATGGCCAGCACCACGCCAAACCCGGTGGCGATGCCCTTGCCGCCCTTGAACCTCAGGTAGACCGGGAAGCAGTGGCCCAGGAACGCCGCCGCGCCCACCACGGCGCAGCCCAGCTCGCCCACGCCCAGCATGCGCGCGGCGGTGACCGGGAGCGCGCCCTTCATGGCGTCGAGCAGCAACGTGATGACGCCCAGGCCCTTGCCCGCCACGCGGGCCACGTTGGTGGCGCCAATGTTTCCGCTGCCGGCCAGTCGCACGTCGGTGTGCGCGCGCCAACGCACCAGCACCAGGCCAAAGGGCACCGCTCCCAGCAGATAGGAGAGGACCACCAGCGTGAGGAGCTGCGGGTTCGCCAGGTCCATGGTTCACATCGTCGGGAGGCAGGGGATGAGCAGGTACATGGCCACCAGCAGCTCCACCGCCATCCACAGGCAGAAGGGGAACGCTGCCATCAACGCGGCCAGCCCGGTGGTCAGCCCGTAGGTGCGCTTGAGCGAGATGCCCATCAGCACCAGCGACCACAGGAAGCAGCCGCCAAACGCCATGAACGGCAGCGCGGCCAACGCCAGCGGCGCGAACGCGTAGCCCAGGTTGCGGGCGGCCAGCGGCAGCTCCGTGGTGGAATTTCCCATGGCGCGGGCCAGCGTGTGGAACAACATCGTGATGCCGTAGACCAGCATCAGGGCCAGCACCGGCGCCAACGGCATGCGCGCGAGCAACAGCGGCTCCACCGCCGCGTCCCACGCGGTCTGCTGGTTGATGGCGCACTGACGTGCGGCCTCCGGCAGCGAGGCCAGGCTCTCGACGGGGAGCGGCACCGGCTCGGCCAGCCAGCCCTTGATGGCCGTGCCCAGGATGCCCACCAGCGAGGCCACGTAGCCGAAGCGCACGCCGGTGCGGATGGGGCTCTGCGGACCGAGCGCGTCAAAGAAGCGGCGCGGCGCGCCCAGCACGAACTTCAGCGTGGTGAGGAAGCCCACCGTGGCCGGCTCCGGGATGACCAGCGTGGGCAGGCCCGCAGGATGTGCGGGGTGGTGCGGCTGCGGTTGCGACCAGGTTGGCGGCGTGGCGGGGCCCACCGGCGCGGGGCGTGGACCGGGTGGTTCCCCGGTGGCGGGAGGTGTGCCCGGTGGCGCATCCACGTCGACGCCGGCGCCGCAATGGGGACACGGCTGCAGGCCCGGACGGGACGCCACGAAGGGTCGTTGGCAGGCGTCACACCGAGAAATCATGGGCGTGGGAACCTGTCAGAATCCGACCCAGGCCGCAACGCAAGGACGTGGCGGAGCCTCCGCTCGGGGGGCGGGAATGCGCCAGCTGGGAAGTGGGGTTGCCAATCGCGTCGCGACGCGACAAAAGGCCCACACCATTTTCCCACGACCTGGGGGTTGACCATGGCCAAGAAGACCAAGAACACGAACACGACGACAAACACCACGACCAACACCAAGTCCGAGCCCGCGCGCGCCGCGGCGCCGGTGACCACCACGACGATGGCCAAGGCCGCGACGCCGGTCCCGACGACGACCACGGCTCCGGCCAAGGCCGCGACCACGACGACGCCGGCGGTGAACATGCCGGCCGCCACGGACATGCCGGCCCGTCCGGTGGAGGTCCGCTTTGAGCCCATCAAGACCGGGCTGAAGGCCACCATCCGCTACGCCGGCCCGCTGGCGCGCACCGAGAAGCTGCTGGCCCGCGTGGGCTTTGAGCGCGCCAACAGCCCCCGCTGGCAGGCCCAGCGCGACGTGGAGATGCGTCGCGTGAAGGAGGGGCTGTTCGAGGCGGACCTGACCGTGCCGGTGAAGGACGACCGCGGCGCCGACCTCATGGCGCTGCAGCTGGCCTTCCAGGCGCCCACCACGCACGCGTGGGACAGCGCGGGCATGCCGGGCGGGTACTACCAGGTGAGCGCGTTGACCGGCGCCGTCGAGCGCGTCCCGCACTGAGCAGCACCCCGACGAGCAACGCGACCCGCGAGGGCGGATGGGGTCGTCCCACCGTCCCGCGGGTTTCGTTTTTCCGGGGGGCACCCGGTTGCGCGGCCGGGGGTGCTGCTCGTGCCAGGCGGCGTTCCGTGCCAGGGACTCCTCAGCGCACCGTGAACTCGACGAGCTCCACCGTCTCCTTCCCGCTGGTGTCCTTGACGGCGAGCTCGAGTTTGTAGCTGCCCGCCGGCAGACGTGCGCCGCGCACCATGAAGCCCGTCTGCGTCACGAACTTCTTGAACTGCGGGGTGACGTCCTTGGCGTTGCCCCCCGCCCACAACCGCGCGCGGAAGCTCTCCACGTCCACTGGCGCGCTCTCACTGCGCGGCGTGAAGCGCACCGTGGTCTCCAGCATGCCGGGCGCCTTGGCCTGGTTGCCCGCGCCCACCACGGAGATGCGGGGACCGTCGGTGCGACGCGCGGGCGCCGGTGCACCCAGGCCACGCGACCCGCCCGCCTCTCCCGACGAGAGCAGCGTGAAGGAGGGGTCGGAGGGGTTGGTGAAGAACGCGCGCTGGTAGACGGCGGTGGGAACCGGCTGCGCGGGCGGCGTCTCCGTCGACGAGCCGAACACGATGCCCACCGAGCGCGAGGTCCCGCTGGTGGGGGTGCACCCGGGCGCGTTGCCCTTGCCCGGCACGTAGCGGAACGGCTCCACGCCCGCGCTGGCGGGAATGGCCTCCACGCGCACGATGTCCTGCGTCATCACCGGCGGGAACACCTTGTAGCGCGCGCCCGGCGGCAGCAGCTTGGGCCACGCGTCCTCACCGGCCTTGATGAGCGGGGAGACGTCCCAGCCCTTCACGTGGATGGGGCTGTACTGGCACAGGATGTTGTTCTCCGGCGTCTCGCCCGTGACGCGCAGGTAGCAGTCCTGGGAGCACTTCACGTGCACCTCGTACTCGTCGCCTTCCTTGAGGCCCGCGCCGTCGCTGAGCACGGTGCCGTCCACCTTCTGCAGCCACATCTCGACGGTGAGCTCACCCGCGCCGCTGGCGGAGGTGACCATGGCGGTCTCCTTGCGCTCGTCGGTGCCCCGCTCGGAACCGGCCTTCTTCCCCGACGTGGGCGCGGCCTCATCCGCGGGCGCCTGGAGGTGCGGCGGCACCGCGGCGAACTCCTGCATCACCGCCACCGACTGCGCCGCGGCCCAACCCACCGAGCCGTCCGCCAGCTTGAGCTTCACGTAGTCCTTGGTGGCCTTCAGCACCGTGACGACGTCACCGGGGGTCACCTTGCCCTTGCCGCCCGCGCGCCCCGGCTCGCTCGCCAGTGCCTGTGACGTCTTCACCACCGCCTGCGCGGCGTCGGCGAGCGCCTTCTTGGCAACCCAGCCCATGGCGCCCTTGTCGGTGCGGATGCGGACGTAGTCGCCCTGCGTCTCCATCACCTCCACGTCCTGGCCCGGCTCCAACGCCCCCACGCTCTCCGGCGCGTCGGGGGCGGGGATGAGGTCCGCGGCGGTCTTCAGCACGGCGGCCACGCCCTCGGCGAGCTTGGTGGTGAGCACCGCGTCCGGTCCGAACGCGCGCGTACGGGGACGCACCATGTCCTTGCCGGGAACCCAGCAGGGCTTTCCCCGCGGACCCGCGGGCACCGCGAACCAACCGGCCGCCTCCAGCTTCACCTCCACGGTGGTGTCGGCGTTCAGCGGGGAGCACTCCGGCGCGGTCATGTCCGGAGCGAAACGCGAGAGCGTCTTGCGCACCGTCTTCATGGGGACGGCCAGGCCGGCGTGCGCCGTCTCCGTCGAGAAAAAGCCCACCAGCAGCAACGCCCCGCTCCACACAGCCTTTGCGCTCATGACCGCTCCCCGGGGTCGGCTCCTGCGCGCCCGCCCCGCCTTGATGGAATCAACCGGGTCGATGTGATGCCGGGACGGGACCCCGCAAGTCAACCGCGGACCTACTCGATCACGAAACGGCGGATCACCAGCGTGCGCCGTCCGCTGAGCGGGTCGGTGCGGTTGGCGAAAAGCATCCACGCGCCGTCGTCGTAACGGATGGTCACGCCGTAGGGTTCCAACGGAGGCCACACCCGCGCGAGTGGTGTGAGGTCCACCCAGTCCCGGTCCAGGTACTGCAGGTTGGCCGCGCGCCGTCGCATCAACCAGCGTCGCGGCGACGACAGACGCCGGAACGCCGCGCGTTCGTCGTCGGGACCAAGCAGGGCAGGGGTCAGGTCCCAGGGGGAGTCCTGGTCCGCCCGCGGCGGTTGCTCGAGGTTGAGCTGTGCCAGCGGACCCTGTCCGTCCCAGCACCAGACCGCAACGAATCTCTCGACGGGACAACCCGAAAGGGTCTCCTCCTCACAGCAGGCGAATCCCTGTCCGAGGATGCGGTCCTGCCGCCCGTTCTGGCTGCCCAGCAGGAAATCCCCTGGCGAGTCCCCGCCGCAGTGCGCGGGTAGCTCGTGGTGGTTGCCCGCGACGACGTCACCGCGTTCATCCACCGCGGTGAGCCGGTGCAGGGCCGGCTCCCGGCACGTGGATTCCTCCCAGAACACGTGGTCCCCGACGAGCCGATAGCGCTTCCACTGCCCGGGAGGATACCGGATGGCGTGGTGCCACAGGGTGGTGCCGTCGGGGGAATGGAACACCGCCTCCGCCTGGACCTCAACGCCACCGTCGGCGGTCCGCACCCGCGCGCCGCTCCGCTGGTACAGACACCTGCCGCTGGAGCACTGCACGGACACGTCGCCGACGTTGTTGTCGGGGACACGGTCCCGGGTGACGCGCACGGGGGGCCCCAGGGGGGCGAGACACTCGCCATGGCGGACCACGTAGGCATGCGCGCCGCCGTCCGTGTCCCGTGTGGTGTAGGCGCGGAAGAAGGATTCTCCGTCCCAGGTCAGGCCCTCTCCCGTCCACACCCGCCACGCTCCGTCGGGCGTCTCCAGGCTGCCTCCGTCGGAGACGGTCCAGCGCCCCTCACTCGTGGGACGGACGTGCAGCACCCTCTCGTCTGCCAGCACGGCAAACCCATCTCCGCAGTGTTCCGCGACCTTCACGTTCCCCAGGTGGAGGACGGGAACCTCGTCGTCGGCGAGCAGGCGAACGCGTCCCGTGGTGGCCGGCGCGGCGATGATGGGTGTGCCCGGCAGGTACCTGCTGCACGCGGCCGAGCCCGCATCCGATAACGGGCAATCCACCGTGAATTCTGCGCAGGGCCGCGTCGTGGCGGGCGGTGGGCAGGACGTTGAAGCGTCGGGGGGAGGCGGGTCCAACGGGTCCGGGCGCGTACAGGCGGTGCGCGCGCTGGCTGCGACGACACCCAGCACCAATGTCACCCGCACGGCCCGCTGCATGCGCCCCCCCGGTAGCGCCAAGGCTAGCAGCGGCCCGTCCGGGCGCACGCCGCACAAGGACCGTCGTCAACCTGTGATATCTCTGCGCGCTCCATGCGGCGCGTGTTGGTGTTCCTGTGCGCAGTGGCGCTCCTGCCCGTCCTGGGACTGGTGGCAGCGCCGTTTGTGTTGGAGCCGCTGGTCAACCGTTATCGTGCCGACATTGCCGCCGCCGCCAGTGAATACCTTGGCCGTCCCGTCGACTTCGGCCGCGTGGAGGTGACCTGGCGTGACGGGTTTGGCCTGCTCCTGCTGGACGCGCGCCTGCGTGGCGCCGACGCCAATTCCCCCGCGCAGGTCACCATCGGCTCCGCGTTGTTGCGCATGGACCTGTGGAAGGCGGTGCGCTCGCGTGGGCGACGCCTGGAGGCCACGGCCGCCGTCGTCACGGCGCCGGTGGTGCGCGTGGTGCGTGACGCGGAGGGACGCTGGGACTTTGACGACATCCGCGCCCACCTCGAGGAGAGGGCCCGCGCGCACGCTCCCACCACGACGGAAGACGCCAACAGCATGCTGCAGGGGCTCAAGATTGCCGGCGTCACCATCGAGGATGGTCGCGTGGAGATCGAGGACCGGCTGCTGCAGCGGCGACTCATCGTCGACCGGCTGCGCCTGGAGCTGAGCACCATCGTGGCGGGGCAGGACGTCTCCGCCAAGCTGGCCTTCACCCTCGACGACGGACGCACCCGCGCCCCGCTCACCCTCGACGTCACGCTGCTCCCGCTGCCCGCGCGCTTTGATTTCCAGGAGCTGCCGGCCATGGACCTCCACGTCACGCTCAAGGACCTGGAACTGGACGCGTGGGTCTCCCTGCTCGACGCCAAGTGGATGCGCCCGTCCTCCGGCCGTCTCACCCTGGACGTGAAGACCACCACGCATGCCGGTGGTGTCAGCGGCGCGGTGAAGGGTTTCGTGAAGGTGGACCGCCTGGTGGTGGCCAAGGGTGATGTTCGCGGCGAGCCCACGGACGTGCAGCTCGATGTCGACGTGGATGCGGACCTCAAGACGTCGCGCTTCGAGGTGCGCAAGGCGGACATCACGGGTCCCGGCGTCACGCTCTCCACGCGCGCCAGCATTGTCAGCCGTTCCATTGCCGGCATCCGCAACGTCCTCGTCGATCTCAAGGTGGAGGACCTCTCCCGCGTGGTGGCGGTGGTGCCGCGGGGGAGTGGCATTGTTCCGTCGCAGCTCAGTCTGACCGGGCCCTTCGAGGTGCACCTGGAGGGCGACCCGCAGGAGGCGCAATTCTCGCTGGACCTGGAGAAGGCGCGCGTGGCGTGGGCGGATGTCGTCGACAAGAAGCCGGGCATCCCGCTGCAGCTCAAGGTGTTGGCCACCCGGTCCGAGGAGCGCGTGGAGCTGCAGCCGTTCGCGCTCATTGTCGCCGACGCACGCCTGGCCGGCTGGCTGGACCTGCCCGCCAACCTGGATGGCCCCATGGAGGGCGCGCTCTACACCGGCGACATCAAGCTCTCCCAGGTGCGTTCCATCTTTCCCGTCGTGGCGCGGGCGCAGCGTCGTGAGGATCTGAGGCTGGATGGCCTGGTGCAGGTCAGCGCCAATGCCAGCATGGAAGGGAGCGCCCAGGCCGTGGACCTGCGCGTGCGCCTCCGTCGGATGGACGTGCGGCTGCCATCCACCTCGCTGCGGGGAAACGCGGAGCTCGCCGCCAAGCTGGCACCCCACGACGCGGAGAGCAGCCAACTGGAAGCCCACGCCAACTTCACCGACCTCGCCGTGCGCAAGCTCAATGACGAGGGCTCCGTCGTGGTGGACAAGCCGCTGGGCATGCCAATGAAGGCCGACCTGGTGGCGCTCCGTCGCGGAGACCTGGCCCAGCTGCAACAGGGCGACGTCCAGCTGGGGCACACCGACTTGCGACTGCAGGGCCAGCTCAAGGGCCTCCTCACCGCCCAACCCGAGGTCACCGGCGGGATTGAAGACGTGGACCTGGCCTTCGACGACGTGCGGCGCATTTCACCCGCGGCGCGTTCGCTGCCACGCGCGGGAAGGTTGCGCACGCGGCTTGGCGTGGAGGGGAAGCTGCTGCAACCGGAGACCCTGAAGATCAGCGCCGACGAGCTGGAGATCGTGGCGGATGGGAACCGCGTGGCGGGCACGGTGCTGGTGAGCAATCCCGCCAATGCCCAGGTGGATGTGCAATTGACGTCGGTGGAGCTGGACCTGCGGCGCCTGCGGAAGCTCACCGGCATCAACGACATTCCGCCCGAGGGCAGGGTCAACGCGGCCGTGTCCGTGCGCGGCGCACCGACGGATGCGTCGTCGTTGGAGGTGACTGTCGAGAACCTTCACGCGAAGCTGTATGGCTCCAACGTCACCGGCCGCGCCTCCGTGCGCAACCTGCAGGCCCCCACCTTCGCGGCGAATCTCGTCGTGGACCGGCTGGACGTGGATGCCATCCAGAAACAACGCGGCGGTGGCAGGGCCGCAGGCCCCAACGCAGCCACGACGAGCAACGACGACGCGCATGGGCTCGATCCCCGGGTGCGTGAGCGGCTTCAGCGCCTCAACGGCGAAGCGGAGCTGAGCGTGGGGGTCCTGCGTCACCGTGGGTATGTTGCGCGGGACGTGGCGCTGCGCGTGCGTGTGGAGCGCGGCGTGGTCACCTGTGACCGACTGGACCTGGGCATCTACCACGGCACCATCAGCCTCACGGGAACGCGGGTGGACCCGACGGGGGAATGGCTCAACACGCGGCTGGTCCTGGTGGCGCGCGGCCTGGATCTCGCCGAGATCTACGACGGGCACGCGAAGGAGGGTGGTCGCCTGCATGGAACGCTGGACGTGGATGGCGACGTCACCGCGCGCGGCATGAGCGGCAAGGACATCGAGCGCAGCTTGAGTGGAACGGTGGGGATGACGTCGCCGGAGGTGGTGATTCGCGGCATCAACCTGCTGGAGGAGATGCTGCGCCCGTTGGCCAATACGCCGGGGGTGGGCGCCCTGCTGGTGGCGCGGCCGCAGGATGACCTCCAGGACGCGACGACGTTGGAGGACTTCCACGCGCTCGCGCGGATCCACGAGGGCCGGGTGCGGTTGGAGAAGCCCATGAGCGCGCGAACCGTGTTCGGCGGATTGCAGCTGGACGGAAGCGCGGGGTTCGACTCGACGCTGGCGCTGGTGGGAACCGCGCTGCTGCAACCGCACATCCTCGGCGAGCTCACCGACGGGCGCGTGGAGCCGCCGGAAGCGGTGCTGGTTCCGGTGCGCATGGGCGGGACGTGGAGCGACGTGCGCCTGGACGGCGTGGACCTCCGGGCCTTCGTGCGCGCGTTGGGACTGCCGGGTGAGCTGGGCAACGTGGCGGAGAGCGCGCAGCGGGAGCTGGTCGAGGGGAGTGCACAGGCGCGGAAGCTGTTGGGGCGCGTCATTCCGGGAGGGAAGAAGCCCGCGCAGAAGACTGCGCCGCAGAACGCCGCCACGCCGTGAAGCGATACGCCTGAGACTGAGGCGCGGCGCCAGGACAAGGTGCCCAGCGGGATTGCCGACGTCGTGAGCGGGCCACGACCTGGAGTGCGGCGGGCCCTCGCCGCCCTGGCCAGCGCCGAGCGGGTAGCACTCTCGTCAACGGTCGCCCGTCGCGGAGACGTCGCTCCCCCGTCGAGGACCGTTCCACACGTTAAGAACGCACTCGGCGCTGGCCAGGGCGGCGTGGGCCCGCCGCACTCCAGGTCGTGGCCCGCGCACGTCGTCCGCAATCCCGCAGGGCACGTTGCCCTGACGCGGGCGTCCTCACTCCACGCGGAAGATGCCCCAGATGCCGCCGGCGAAAGCGAAAGCCGCACGGTCGCGCCACAGGTAGTCGCCCTCGACGCGGAACGGGCCGCCGGCGCCGTGCTCCAGCACCACGTCGAAGTGGTTGGAGGGCCCAAGTCCTTCCTGCGCCGACCTGATCTCGGAGAGCGGATTGTGGGCGATCCTCGTCGATTTTCCGGCGTAGGGCTCCTCCTGCCACTGGTGCCCCTGCACGGCGAAGACCAGGTTGCGCGCGTGTCCGCCCGGCTCCAGCAGGCGGAAGCGCACCGACTCACCGGGACGCGCCGTGAAGATGGGTGTCACCGGCTCCCCCTCCACCTGCGCGTTCGAGAGCGCCGCGCTGAAGTCGACGTTCCGCGTCACCTCCGCGGGGGCGTCGGGAGCAAAGCCAAGCCGCTGCCAGAGAGGCTCGCTGCGGTAGTTCACTCCCTTCTGCGCGCTGTCCTCCGCGTCTTCCTCCCGTGCCAGGTTGGGGATGGCGCTGTCGTCGGAGAAGCGCAGGTTCACGTCGGTCTGCAGGACCATCACGAACTCCCGGAAGTAGGTCCCGTCGCGCTTCACGATGGTGGCGGAGGCCCGCGTGCCCGCGTCCTCGTACCAGGTGGAGCCCTTGGGTTCGACGATGAGCGCACCCACCGCGCCCTTGTTGCTGTGCTTGATGGGATCCGAGGAGAGCAGGTTGATGGCCCCGAACTCCACCGGCGTGGCCACACGGTGACGTCGGGAGTCGACGCTGAGGATTCCCGCGAACCAGCGGAACGTCTCCACGCGGCCCTCCCGCACCGTCTGCCGTGGATTGAATCCCACGTCGACGCCGTCGGAGGTGGTGACGTCGTATTCCACCAGCTGCGCGTGCAGACCGGCCCGGCTGGAAGGACGGACCTGGTTGGCGTTGAAGTTGTCGACCAGCATGGGCAGCGTGTTGAATCCGTCGAAGTCGGGCATGGCGCCGGCGGGCAGGCGGTTCTCCAGGCGCACGGAGATGCAGTCTCCCGCGTTGGCGCGCAGGATGAGCGGCTCCACCGGCGCCGTCGGGAGCAACTGCCCGGTGATGGGGTCCAGGTCCTCCTCGCGCACGTAGAGGATGGCCGTGGGGTCATGCAGCGGACCGCCATTGTCGACGCGTGGGTTGTAGATGAGCGTCCCGCCCGGGAGGATGTCCTGCGCCAGCGCTGCCACCACCCTGTAGCCCCGACGTGGCGCTGAACGCGGGCACACGCCGGAGAAATCATCCTCGTTCGTCACGTCGGGACCGTGACCTTCGGGGTTGCTCGGAAGCGGCAGCAGGTCGGAGCGCAGACCACGTCGACCATTGTAGGTGCGCAACAGGCCCCAGACCCCGTTCCACAGACCGTCCACCGACGAGCTGGGCTTGTAGAGGTAGTCCACGAAGCGCACGCCGCTGGTGTGCAGTGGCAGCGCGGGCGTGATGAGCTCGAAGTGCTCGGAGATGCCCATGGACTGGGAATTGCGATAGCCGGAGTTCGGATCACTGGGCTCGAAGAACCACCGGAGTCCGTGCACGGAAAGGTTGTGACTCTCCTCTTGCCCGCCCACCAGCACGCGGACCTGTACCCGGTCGTTCTCATACGCGCGGAGCAATGGCGTGAACGGGTCCCGGTCGCGGACCCCTTCGGTGAGGTCGGGATAGACGTCGGGTTGCTCATTGAGGCGGTCATCCGCGCGCTTCGTCGTGGAGCGGAACACGCTGGAGAGGTCTCCCGCTTCCCCCTCCGCCTGCTGTCCCGTCTCCGGGTCGAAGATGCGCAACGCAATGGGCTCGTTGCGGTAGTTCACCGTCATGGTGCCGGGGTCATCCGCGGAGATGGCCTCGGGGCAGGGGGGTGGCACGTTGCCAGGACACAACTCGGGTCGGGCGACCAGGAACGGCAGCCCCACCTCCTCGCGACCCGGTGGATTGATGGCGCGCGCAGGATCGGGCACCGGGTTTCCGTCGTCATCCACGCCGCCGCCCGCCTCGTAGGCCAGCTGGAAGTCGGTGAACTCCAGGAGGAACTCGCGGTAGCTCTTCGAGCGGTCGGAAGTGATGATGTCCGCGCGGAAGCTCGTGGGACCACCGTCGAAGCGGTCGCCGAGCAGGTTGCCGGTTTCCGGGTCGCGCCAGCGGGAGCCCCTGGGCTCGATCACCAGGCCCATGTAGAGGCCCACCTGCTGGTGTGTGGACGGGCCGAAGTGATCATGCGTGTACACCGTCCTCAGCGTGCGGTCCTCGCCGTCGTTGTTGAGGACCTCATCCGCCATCCAGCGCTGCACCGTGGTCTGGGCCCCCAGCCATTTTCCGTCGGGACCGGCGCCAAAGTACGGGTGGCGACGTGGCCGCAGCGTCTCGCGGTCTCCGTCCTCCTCCAGCAGTCCGCCAACGGCGTTGATGGCGTTGATGCGCTCCCGCACCTCGTCGGGACTGAAGGAGCCATCCTGGTAGTTGAAGCCGTTGGCGGACCCGTCGGAGGCCAGGACGTCGAACTTCACCAGGTGGATGTGCTGGCCAATGACGTCGGTGGGTGTGCGGACCTGGAAGTCATCCAGCGCGTAGATGTTGGGAACCAGGTTGGTGAACTGGTACTCGATGCACTCGCCTGACTCCGCGCGGAAGAACAGCGGCTCGGGCGCCTTGTCACCGTCCAGCAGGTCGTCGACGTCACCCCACAGCGCGCCGATGCGGGCCTGCGGGAAATGCCAGCCCGCCTTGTTGATGGTCATGTCCAGCTGGATGTCCGCGCCCTTGTAGACGCGCCGCGCGCCACCGCCGGAGCGCACGCCCACCGGGTCGCCGTCGTCGTCAATGCACGGGTCCGCAAAGGGAGCTCCACGACGCCGTCGCGCGCCATTGGTGATGAAGTCCGCGCGGCCGCCCGCCGGCGTGAAGCTGGAATGGCGGCGCTGCTCGTGGAACTCCATGGCCTCCTTCTCCACGTCGGTGCCTTCCTCCGGGAGCTCCACCGCATCCAGCGTCACCAGCACCTTGTCCATGTCCAGGCGCGTGTGCTGCTCCACGAAGGTGCCGCCGCGCACGATGTGACGGGGCAGGCCACCGTCGTCGATGATGTCCAACGGTGGCGAGGGCGGTCGGTGTCCCGCGATGCCGGGAACGAAGAACGGATAGCCCGGATTGCCCCTGCCGCTCACGTGGACCTGGCCGGAGTCATGGGTTCCGTCGCCATCCAGGTCCATGCCCACGACGGTCACGCGCGCCTCCGGCATGGGCGCCATGGGCCGCGTGGGCATGGGAACCACGGCGGGGATGGGTGTGCCCGCCACGATTTCTCCGTCGGGGAGCGCGCGGGACCCGGGCGCGGGGCGACCGTTGGCGTCCAGGCGCGTCCCCGACTCGAAGACGTCATGTACCCGCCACAGCGCCCACATGCCTTGCGCGAAGTGCGGATAGAAGTGGCAATGGAAGATGGAATCCCCCACGGCCTGGTTGCGGTTGCCCGCGCCGCGGTAGCTCATCTCCAAGGTGAAGGACGCGCCCGGGCCAATGGCCTGGCTGTCCAGGTACGCGGAGTTGTCGCTGTTGGCGGTGTGGAGCCACTGGTGCGTGTGCTGGTGGTGGATGTGGTGCTCCTTGGAGCCGCCGTGCAGGATTCGGAACCGGGTGTGGTCGTTCAGGTAGCCGTGGTAGACGTTGGAAGGATCGTCCGCATAGAGGACCTTCGTGGCCTTCGCGCCGGGGTCCGGGCCGGGGGTGGAATCCAGGTCCGCGTTGGCAAAGACGTCCACCACCTGCGCCGGGTCCGAGACCGTCCACGACGTCAGGAAGAACTCCTCATACTTGCACTCCGTGCAGGCGTGGCTGGGGCCCACCCCGAAGCGGTTGGACAGGATCTCCGCGCCGGCACCCGCGGAGCCATAATTGATCGCGAAGCCATCCCGAACGCTGTGCAGCGTGTGTTCCAGGACGGGGTCGGAGAACTCCGGGAAGGCCTGAACCGCGCCGATTTCGTCGTGGTAGATGATGGTGAACTCCCGGAACGGCTGCTCGCGGTCGGGCAGGGTGGGGTTCTCCGGGAAGGTGCCCGAGGGGAAGCGCCCTGTGGTCGGGCCGGTGATGATCGCGGTGAGGTCCCCGTGCACCACTTCGCCCTCCTTTAGCATGTTGAGGATGGGCAGTCCTTCGCGCGGGTGGCCCGGCGGATAGACCGCTTCAAAGTCGATGAGCGGGTGCCCGTCGGAGGTGCGGCGCAGCCTGCCCTCGCTGTCGCGCCTGGTGGCGAGCTGGAGGTCGTGGTGGGTGACCTGGCTGCGGTACCAGCGTGCGCCGCGGGGCTCCACGTTGATGGCGCCAAAGAGCCCGGCGTTCATGGACCCGCCGTTGCCCTCGCCACCGGCCATGGCGGCGGCGCTGATCATCACGTGGGTGCCTTCCGTGGCCGCGTAGAGCGTGTAGACGGCAGTGTCGCCCGGGGCCACCAGGCTTGAAGGGTTGGCCCCCACGAAGGAACCGTCGTCGGAAATGTCATTCACCAGGGACATGCCCGCAACATGGATGGACGCGTGACGTGTGGCCGGCTGCTGTCCGTCAACCGGGACGGGGTTGAGCAGGTTCTGGAAGTTGATGCGGAGACAGTCCCCGGCGTTGACCCGCAGCACCAGGGGACGCGGGCGCTTGTCCGGGCGGAGCATGACGTTTCCCGGCGTGAGGACGTCGTTTCCCACGGGAACCACGTCCCGTCGCAGCGCGTAGATCATCCCCTGCGGCTGCGCCGCACCCAGCCGATTCCAGAAGAACGCCTGGTCCAGCGCCACAACGTCCGCCGTCACGGTGTGTTCGCACGTGGTGGCGTGAGCGTTGGTGGACGTGACGTGGATGGCGGCCGCGACCATCATGGCGAGCGCGGCGCGGATGCCTGGGTGCATCCCGTCATGCGTGAGCATGTATCCCCCTGAGCACTGAGGCGGAATTTAGACAGGAGTGAAACCAGTCGCAGCAGCGTGGTGTTCCACCACTGGCGGACAAGCGCGGGGGGTTGGGGCTGCGTCTAAACACATTGCCCATTCCGTTGTGGCAGGCGAACACCTAACCCCCCACGTTTGTCCCGCTGCGCTCGCTCGCCCCCCTTCCCCACACCCGCTCACCGTCGTCAACCATTGCGGGGAAGGGGGCACGCATTGGCACTGGGACTTTTTCTCGTCGGAGAGAGGGCAGCTGCGCCCATCGGTTGCCCCCCTTCCCCGGCTCGGTGACGACGGAAACCTGGGACTGGGGAAGGGGGG
>JBFMGU010000110.1:0-33945 GCA_040752415.1 Myxococcota bacterium | reverse complement strand
ACGCCGGTCGGTGTCGGGCCGTTCCGCGTCGGGCACGTGGCCGTCCGGAATGACGTTGTCCTCGGAACCATCCGCCGGGGGTCGCGCATCACGGTCATCCCCTGCATCACCCGGTCCGGCATCACGCCCGCCACCAGAATCGGGAATGAGCGGGCCGCTGTCGACGGGTCCGTTGCCCGCGTCCTTGTCGCCCGCGTCGTCGTCGTTCCCGCTTGCGTCAGGGGGCGTGTTGGCGTCGGGCGGCGAGCCGGCATCCGGAGGCGGCGGAGGATCACAGGCCCAGGCGCAGGAGTTGGCCACGCAGCTCCACGTGCCCGTCCCGCCGTCGCAGTCGCCCGAGGGACGGCCTTCGCAGTCCTCGGCGCGCATGCACGCGTTCCATTCCACGGTGCTGTTGCAGGCGCACACGCCAGGCTGCGCGCTCTGCGCGGTGACGTCGTTCATGGTCACGTTGGAGAGCCCGCCCTGCCCCACCTCCAGGATCACCGGCGTGTACTCGGCCATGCCCGGCGTGTGGTCCTTGGGCGTGGTGATGACGCTCTTTTCGTCGCAGCCGCACTTCCCGTCGGCGCCGGCGCGGATGAGCCACCCGTCGGAGCCGGCGGAGTCGTAGCTCCACGTCCGTCCCGCCAACGCAAACCCGCCCTCCCACGTGGGCGTCACCGCGAAGGCAAAGTCATCCGACGCACCGCCGTAGATGTCGATGCCCAGCAAGGCGCCCTCGGTGTCGATCTTGAGCGCGAACGCGTCGAGGCCACCGTGGGTCCATGAGGCCGTGCGCCCCGCAATGACGACGTAACTTCCGGTCCAAGCGATGGCGGAGGGATCGTCCCCCTTGTCCTTCCCGTAGCGCTTGAGCCACAGCATGTTGCCCTCGACGTCGGTCTTCAGGACCCAGACGTCATTGCCGTCGCCGGTGTTGCCAAAGCCACGCGTCTCGCCGGTGAACATGAATGTCCCGTCGGGGAGCTGGATGTAGCCCTGGGGATCGTCGTCGTTCTGGCCGCCGTACAGCTTGGACCACAGGTGCGTGCCGTCGGGGGCCAGGCGCATGAGCCAGATGTCGTCGGTCTCACCGAAGATGCCGGCCTCGCTGTCGCCCATGACGAGGTAGCCATCCCACTGGCCCGCGGCGTTGCGAACCTCTCGCACCTGGCCAGGGTCCATGTTTCCGTCGGGTGAGCCGAACACGCGCGACCATTCCAGCTGCCCGTTGCCAGTGAGCTTGAACACCATGTTGGCGTGCAGCTCCGGGGCACCGGGTCCGTGGGAATGCGTGCGCGCGGCAACGATGTAGCCACCGTCGGCGGTGGGCATGATCGACTTGGCGAATTCCTGGTGCTCCCCGCCGTGCACGTAGCTCCATTCCACGTTGCCCTCGGCGTCCAGCTTGAGAACCCAGGCGTCGGTGTTGGTGGCGGAAATGCCCGCTTCGCCAATGGCCACCAGGCCCCCATCCGGCGTGACGAGCACCGCGTTGAACATGTCCAACCACGGGCCACCGTAGATGCGGGCCCAGCGCACCTCACCACAGCTGCTCACGCGCACCAGCGACGCATCACCGAGCGGGTCCCAGGACTGCGAGACGCCCGCCATGACGAATCCACCATCGCTGAGCGCGTCGACGGCGTACATGTACTCCGCGCCGGCGCCACCCCACGCCACCTGGAAGCGGTTGCAGACCTGCGTCAGGGAGCACGTGGTGGTCTGGGCGTGGGAAAGCGCGGGAACGAGCAGGGATGTCAGCGCGATGGCCGCGCGAAGCATGAGCTTCATTCCATTCTCCAGGGAAACGCGACGTCACGGACGGTGCGGACGCCGTCGACGGAGGACCAGGAGGATGGCGAACATCGCGGCTCCCATGGTCCCGTCGGTGGTGCTGCAGTTGCAGCCGCCGAACGGACCGTTGGGCCCAGGACCCGGTCCCCCCCCGGAGCCCCCGCTGTTGGAAGTGCTGCCCGCGTCGTGGGTGGGCGGCTGGTTGACGTCCATCCCGTCCCCGCCATCCTCCACGCCGCCAGTTGACGACGACGAGCTGCTGGTGCCCGTGACGCCGCCGTTGCTGCTGCTGGTGTTGCTGGTGCCGGTGTTGGCCGTACCACTGGTGCCGCCGGCGGAACTGCTGCTGCTGGTCAGGCCGAGCGAGGAACTGGATGACGACGAGCTCGCACCGCCGCTGCTGCTGGACGCGGAGGAGCTGCTCGCGCCGCTCGATGACGCGCCGGCACCGTCGTGGCGACCGCGGTCATCCGGGGTTCCCGCGTCCCAGGACCCCGAAGTGCTTCCGCCGTCCTTGGGATTCCCGACGTCACCCGGGCCCGCGTCCGGCGGCTCCACGATGCGTCGACAATCCCAGCGACACAGCCCGTCCTCGCACGCCCACTGCCCGGTCTCGTCGGGTTGGCACACACCATCCTCGAAGATGTCGTCACAGTCGCTGGGCGCGGTGCATTCCGGCGTGGGGCCGGCGTCCAGCCACTCCTGGCACGGGCAGAGGTTGTTCACGAACCCGTCGACGCTGCGGGTGGACTGCACCACCTGGAATGGAACCACGTCACCCACGTCCTGCATGACGGGCGTGAATTCCTCGTACGCGGGCGCGTACTCCACCGACGTAGGACTGAACGCAATGTCGCCACAGCCGCTGGCCCCGTCGGGACCAAGGCGGAGGAACCACGCGTCAGCGCCACCCAGCGCGCCGCTGGCCCTCCGACCCGCGAGCGCAAAACCACCCTCCGCGGTGACGTCGACGGCCGTGGTGTAGTCATCCTGCGTGCCGCCAAAGACGTGTCCGGAGATGACCGCGCCGCCGCTGGCAACGTGCAGCGCAAAACCATCCCGGTCGCTGGCACCCCAGCTCCCGGTCTTGCCGATGATCACCGCACCCGAAGGAGTGGCCGCGATGTTGACGGACTCGTCGTCCTTCTCCGCATCACCGTTGAAGCGACGGAACGAGCCCAGCGCGCCGTTGATGTCCAGCTCCAGCAGGTAGACATCACGTCCCACCGCCTCGAAGTGCGTGCCGTCGTCGGCCTTGCGGCGCGTGGTCCCGGCTACCATGAAACCGCCGGCGGGGGTCTGCACAAAGGAGATCGCGTCGTCGTCACTGCCGCGCCCGTACGCCTTGGACCAGCGGTGCGTCCCATCCGGGTTGAGCCGGCCAATCCACGCATCATCCTTGCCGGCGCCAAAACCTTCCGCGCCGCCGACGAAGAGGAAGCCATCCCACGCGCCGTTGACGTCGCGCACCTCGCGGATCTGCACCACGTCCATGCTGCCGTCGTTGGCGCCGAACATGCGGGACCATTGCACCGCGCCGTTGGTGTCCAGCTTGAAGACGAGGCCGTTGTGCCAGGTGGGCGTGTTGGGGCCGTAGGAGTAGGTCTTGGCGGCAACGACGAATCCACCGTCGGAGGTGGCGGAAACGGACTGCGCGAAGTCCTGGTCCGGCCCGCCGATCACCTGGCTCCATTGCATGATGCCTTCCGCGTTGATCTTCATGACCCACGCGTCGCCGGCCAGGTTCACGCTCTGCGTTTCCCCCGCCACCACGAATCCCCCGTCGGGGACCTGCGTGACGGCGAGGAACTGGTCCAGCCCCGGGCCACCATAGGTGCGCACCCAGAGGATGTCCCCGCACGGATTGAGGCGGACAATGAGGCCGTCGCCCTCGGCGCCCCACGCGTCGGCGCGACCGGCCAGGATGTACCCGCCATCCGGGAGCCCCACGACGGCGCTGAACTCCTCCGACATCCCCGACGCGGTGCCCCCCAGCGAGAGCTGGAACCGTCCACACAGCTGTGACTCCACGCACGTCCCAGCCTGGGCGCGCGCCGTGACTGGCCCCAGCAGCATGAACAGCGTGGCCAACAGGACCCCCGCGCGGGCAGCGGGCATGACGGACCTCCGGGAACAACAGGACAGCGTCACCCTCGTCGTGGATGGGCATGCCGACGCGCACCGGCCGAGCCTTCCGACGGGTGACTGGTCCATGACGGGGTGCGTGGGGACGCGTGAACGGCAGGGAACCGTGCGCCTTTCCGCGCTTGCAGATGTAACCACAGGCGCTCCGTGCTGCTGCCTGCGTCACCGCCAGGTTGCTGATCCCTTCCGTGGCGCCGGGCGTGAGTGTCGTCGGCCGTCAACCCTGTGACAGGTGGCGGTTGACAGCGTTGCTGGCGTCGTTCCAAGGTGCGCGCCCCGTTGTCCCGGAGAGCGTCATGACCCAGCAGACCGTCACCACTCCCCGTCCCGCCGACATTCCCGACGAGCGCGGCATTCCCGTCGCGGAAGCGCGGAGCCTGCTTGAGGCGCGCGGCGAAGCGCTGCAGAAACTGATCGACCGCGCCAACCGCACGCGTGAGCACTACAAGGGCCAGGAAGTCCGCCTGTGCGCCATCACCAACGCCAAGAGCGGCCGGTGCCCGGAGGACTGCGGGTTCTGCAGCCAGTCGGTGCGGTACGAGACGGATGCGCCCGAGTACGCGCTCAAGGACGCGGACACGATCGCCAAGGAGGCAGTGGCGGCGTGGGAGGCGGGCGCGGGGGAGTTCTCCATCGTCGCCAGCGGGCGCGCCATGACGCGTGAGAAGGAGCTGGTGGAGGTGGAGAAGGCGCTCAACCTGATCCGCGAGAAGACCAGCCTCATGCGCTGCGCGTCGCTGGGGTTGCAGAGCAGCGAGAGCCTGCTGCGTCTCAAGGCGGCGGGCCTGCAGGCGGTGCATCACAACCTGGAGACGGCGCGCTCGCATCACGCCAACGTCGTCACCACGCACACTTACGAGGACGAGGTGCAGGCCGTGAAGAACGCCAAGGCGGCCGGTCTGCACGTGTGCAGCGCGGGCATCTTTGGCATGGGTGAGGACCGTGACCAGCGCATCGAGCTGCTCCAGGCGCTGCGTGACCTCGACGTGGACAGCATCCCGCTGAACTTCCTCAACCCCCGTCCCGGCACGCCCTTGGCGGAGCGGCACGACCTCACCGCGGAGGACTGCCTCGCGCTCATCGCCGTGGCGCGGCTCATGCTCCCGACGAAGGAGATCTTCGTGTGTGGTGGCCGTGAGGTGAACCTGGGCGAGCGTCTTGACGAGATCTTCCTGGCCGGCGCCAACGGCACCATGGTGGGCAACTACCTGACGACGAAGGGCCGCGGCGTGGAGCGCGATATCGACGCCATTGAGAAGCAGGGCCTGAGGCCGGTGGGCATCACGGAGAGCAGCACGGCTCCGTCGCACGTGAAGGCGTTGGTGGAGGGCAATCCCCAGCCCAAGCGGCCACGTCCTCCGCTCTCGGAGCGTGGGCGGAACGCGCTTCCCGTCATCGGGTGAGCCATGGCGGGCACGCGGTGGGTGTCCCAGGCACTGGAGGACGTGCGCGCGCGCGGGCTGTGGCGCTCGCTGGACCGACGTGTCGTCGTGGGGCGCCAGGGCCGCGTGGTGATGGTCCGCGGCAAGCCGGTGTTGTGCTTTGCCTCCAATGACTACCTGGGCCTCGCCGGTGCCGACGTCGTGGTGGCCGCGGCGCAACGGCTGCTGGCGCGCTGCGGCGCGGGAGCGGGCGCGTCCCGTCACATCACGGGCAGCATGACCATCCACGGCGAGCTGGAGCGCGCGCTGGCGGACTTCTTCAACGCGGAGCAGGCGCTGCTGTTCGGGTCCGGCACGTTGGCCAACCTGGGGATCATCAGCACGCTGGTGGGCCCGGGTGACGCCGTCTTCTCCGACGAGCTGAACCACGCCAGCCTCATTGACGGGTGCCGCCTCTCCAAGGCGAACGTGCACATCTACCGTCACGGCGACGTGAAGCACCTGGAAGAGCTGCTCACCACGCTCCCCGCCCGTCGTCGACTCATTGTCACGGACGCCGTGTTCAGCATGGACGGTGACCTGGCGCCGCTGGCGGACATCACGCGCCTGGCCAAGGCTCACGACGTCATGACCCTGGTGGACGAGGCGCACGCGGTGGGCGTGTTGGGGGGCGGACGTGGCCTCACCGCGGCGCTGGGTCTCACGCACGACGTCACCGTCCGCATGGGCACGCTGGGCAAGGCCCTGGGCAGCTATGGCGCGTTCGCGCTCTGCTCCACACCGTTGGCGGAGCTGCTGGTGAACCGCGCGCGGACGGTGATCTTCTCCACCGCGCTGCCTCCGTCGGTGTGCGGCGCCGCCTTGGCCGCGTTGGACGAGGTGAAAGCGGGGACGCGCGTGGAGAAGCTGGCGGAGCTGCAACAGGTGGCCATGCGTGAGATCGACGCGCGCGGCCTGACGCACCTCCTTCCATCCCAGCTGCAGGGTCTGCATTCGCTGCCCACGCCCATCCTGCCGATTCTCGTCGGAGACAACGGGGAGGCGCTGCGCCTGGCGGATGCGCTGGAGGCCGAGGGCTTCCTGGTGGTGGGCATCCGACCGCCCACGGTTCCCCCCGGCACGGCGCGGCTGCGCGTGGCCCTGAGCGCGGTCCACCGTCCCGAGGACATCATTGCGCTGTGTGACGCCCTGCAGCGCCTCCTCCGTCCGGCGTTCCAGGACGTGCGCGCCGCGGTGGGCTGACGTGGATCTCGTCGAGAAGGACCTCCGGTACCTGTGGCATCCGTTCACGCAGCAGCAGCTGTGGGGACACGGCGACCCGGTGCTGGTCATTGACCGCGCGGAGGGGTTCCACCTCATTGACGTCGCGGGAAAGCGCTACCTGGACGGCGTGAGCTCCCTGTGGTGCAACGTGCACGGCCACCGCGTCCCCGAGCTCGACGACGCCATCCGTGCGCAGCTGGACAAGGTGGCGCACAGCACGCTCCTGGGGCTGAGCCAGACGGAAGCGATCCTGCTGGCGGAGGAGCTGATTGCGGTGGCGCCCCCGGGGCTGTCGCGCGTCTTCTATTCCGACGCTGGCGCCACCGCCGTGGAAGTGGCCCTGAAGATGGCGGTGCAGTTCTGGCAGCAGAGCGGTCAACCGCAGAAGCGCAAGCTGCTCACGCTGGGAGAGGCGTACCACGGCGACACGGTGGGCGCGCTGAGCCTGGGTTTCTCCTCGACCTTCCACCGCCACTTCCGCCACCTCGCCTTCGAGGTCATCCAGGTTCCGCCGCCGCATTGCTACCGCTGTCCCTTTGGACAGACCGAGTCGCAGTGCCAGCGCGAGTGCCAGCAGCACATGCTCGACGCCATTGCCACGCACGCGGGGGAGCTGGCCGCGGTGGTGATGGAGCCGGTGATGCAGGGGGCCGCGGGGATGTTCGCGCAGCCGGATGGCTACGTGCGCGCCGTGGCGGAGGCGTGTCGTCGTCATGACGTGCTGCTCATCTGCGACGAGGTGGCCACGGGCTTCGGTCGCACCGGCGCGTTGTGGGCGTGCACGCGGGAGGACGTGAGCCCGGACATCCTCTGCGTGGCCAAGGGCCTGAGCGGTGGATACCTGCCCGTGGCCGCCACATTGACGACGGAGCGCATCTACAACGCGTTCCTGGGCACGCCGGCGGAGGGGAAGACATTCTTCCACGGTCACACGTTCACCGGGAACGCGCTGGGCTGCGCCGTCTCCCGCGCGAGCCTGAGGCTGCTGCTCCAGCGCGTGCTCCCGACGCTGCCAACGCGCGTGCAAAACCTCACGGGCCAGCTGGATGCGCTGCGCGCGCTTCCCCACGTCGGAGATATCCGTCAGCGTGGTCTCATGGTGGGCATTGAGCTGGTGCGCAACAAAGTCGCCAGGGAGCCCTACCCCGCCGAGGAGCGCTGGGGACACCGCGTGTGCATGGAGGCGCGCAAACACGGCGTGATCATCCGTCCGCTCGGAAACGTGGTGGTGTTGATGCCGGCGCCCGCCATGCCGGAGGATCTGCTCACCCAGCTTGTCGACGTCACGCGGCGTAGCATCCAGGCCGTCACCGAGGGGGTTGCATGAGCGCGGCGCGTCGGTCCCGTCCGGTGGCGGACAAGGGCGTGTTTGTCGTGGGGACGGACACGGGCGTGGGCAAGACGTTGGTGGCGGCGGCGCTGGCCCGCACGCTGCACCGACGCGGCGTCCGGGTGGGCGTGTTCAAGCCGTTCCTCACCGGTGATCCCCACTGCAACGACTCGCAGGTGCTGGCGCGCGCGGCGGGAATGGCCGGCCCCGGTCCGCTGCAACCCGCGCTGCTCGACGTCGTCACGCCCTACCGCTTCGACGAGCCCGCGGCCCCCGGGATTGCGGCCCGCCGGGAGGGGCGCGACGTGGATCTCCGCTCCGTCCTCGACGACGCGCGCGCGCTGGGCAACGCCAACGAGGTCCTCATCGTCGAGGGGGCGGGCGGGTTGATGGTGCCCCTGACGCCGGCGTTGACGTCGGGGCAGTGCGTGGTGGACCTGGTGGCCATGACCGGCCTGCCCGCGCTGCTCGTCGGACGGACCGCGCTGGGGACCATCAATCACACCGCGCTCAGCGTGGAGGCTCTGCGGCAGCGGAAGATCCCGATTGCGGGGATCATCCTCTCGCAGGTGGAGCCGGGAAGTGAGCACGAGGACGCGGAGGTCCTGGAGGCCATCACGTCGCTGACGGGGATGAAGCCGCTGGTGACGCTGCCGTATTTCCAGGGCTCGGAGGCCATCCGCGTCGGGAGCGCCGCGCGCATCCTCGGTACGCGCAAGGTCTGGGAGACAATGCTGCCAGCTTGATCGCGAGCTTGATGATCGCAAGAAAACAACAACCGGGACGTTTTCTAGAGCGATCACGAAGTCGCCCGTAGTGTGGCGGCAGATGGCAACACTCATCGATCTCACGCATGCCCGCCGCGGTCGTCGCCTCCTGCACCTCATGGCGGA
The DNA here is from genome assembly GCA_040752415.1 of Myxococcota bacterium. GTDB lineage: Bacteria > Myxococcota > JACRCW01 > JACRCW01 > JACRCW01 > JBFMGU01. Next base: position 25,153 of record JBFMGU010000110.1, on the reverse strand, counting down.
GCGATATGGAATCTCCTGGTTCCTCGAGGGAGGCCGGGAGAAGTTCTTCAAGCTGGACCCCGGCAAGATTGAGACCGCCGTGGAGATGTGCGCGCACTGGTTGCTCCTGCGCACCGGCAGCGAGCCCAACGCCACCACGCGGGCGTGGCTGAAGAAGGACCTGCGGCGCACGCTCATCCAACGACTCGCCGAGAGCATGGTCAACGCCGGCTACTGAACCTCCGACGGAGACGCGTTACACTCCGTTCGCCTCCAGGGGGTTCCATGCCTCGCCACGCCGCCCACCTCTCCGCGCTCCTGCTCGCGTTGCCGCTGCTGGTGTCCGCCACGCCGTCGTTGCTGCTGCTGCCCGCGGATCGTCGTCCCGCGCTGCCACGGTTCACGGCGCTGGAGGGCTTCCGCGTCGGTGAGTCGCTCTCCCCCGACGAGCTGCGCGGCCACGTGGCGGTGATCAACATCTGGTACGAGTATTGACCGGTCTGCCTTCGGGAGTTGCCCGAAGTGGAACGACTGTACCAGCGCTACCGCGACCAAGACGTGAAGGTGGTGGCGGTGGGCACCGGAAGCGCCGCGCGGATCAACAGCATCCGTGACGAGAAGAAGCTCACCCTGCCCCTCCCCCGTGCCACCGACGTGTTTCGCGAGGCCATGGGCGTGGAGGCATTCCCGGAGACGCTCTTCGTTGACCGCAATGGTCGCGTGGCGCATCGGCTCCAGGGTGGAGAGTCCTTCGAGTACTTCCAGGCGCGCGTGGAGGCGCTCCTCAAGGAGCCGTTTGATCCCACGGCCCGCGCCGCTCCACCCGACCCCGCGGCCGCCGGTGGCGACGAGCACGGCATCGTGGCCAAGGTGGTCTACAAGGCGCTGCAACTGTTCAAGTGAGCGTCAGTCCCTGGGCAGCTTACCTTCCACCCGACGGGTGAACACCGGTTCCACGCGGTTCAGTCCGTCCTGCGTGAGCACCATGCGGTAGCGCGTGATCCAGCGCTCCGGGGAATGCTCCGCGCTGATCCGGAGGACCAGGTTGGCGTGGTAGACCTTGGGAAGATCCTCGCGCGCGAATGCACCGCGCTCGGCGTCAAAGAAGCTGACGTTGTCCAGCGGATCGTCCAGGCGCGCGGTGAAGTGGCGCGTGTTGATGCGCAGGATCTCGCGCACGCCAAAGCCTTCCGGAAACCGCGTGCCCTCCGGGGCCCTCAAGCTGAGCTTCCGTCGGTAGTGAAGCACTTCCTCCAGCTCCAGGCCGGTCCCGCGCACGCTGCGGTGGAGCGTCCGGATGTCGCGGATCTCCTCGTCCAGCTCATCCAGCTTCACGAACCGCACCTTCTCCTTGGCGCGACCACTGAGACCCTTGAGGCCGAGTCGCGCGAGCACGTCGGAGAAGATGACGCGGTTGTAGTCATCCAAGCGCAGGCGACGGGTCAGGTAATCCCGCGTCCACTCCTTGATGCGGTCCTTCAACATGTACGCGCCCACGGCGCTGGCCAGCAGCCACAGCTGCGTGTTGAGGTCCACCGCGCCGAGCTGGAGCATGGGCACCTGGGCCAGGAACGCCCACGTGGCCGCCAAGCCCGCCGCCACCATGGCCGCGCTGTTGCGCAGGTAGTTGTCGGCGCGGAGCTCACGCGTGTTGAGATAGAGCGCCTGCTGCAGGTTCTTCTTCAGCAGTCCCAGTCGGTACGTGAAGTACTCGCGCGGCTCATCCCAGGGGACGGCGTAGCCCGCTTCCAGGCGCAGCTTGGACTGATCCGCGGCAAACCGCTCCAGCGTCAAGAGCAGCTTCACCGCGCTCCCGGTGCCGTCGCGCAGGGCCTGGCTCTCCTTGATGGCCTCCGCCAGTCGCGCCACCTGCTCGTCGAGAACCGCCGACGCGTACTCCTCCGCGTACGCGAGCGCGCGCGGCACGGCGGGGTGCACCAGGCCACCAAACGCGTCGGCTTCCGCGCGGACCTGGCGGATGGCCACCAGCGCGCGCTCACTGTCGCCGAGCATGCGGTTGACCTCGGCGGTGTACGTCTCCGCGGTGCTGAAGCTCCCGTCGTGGGCCTTCTGGGCCAGGAACACGCAGGTGCTGATCACCGCCTCGCTCAGCTCATGCGCGTGCAGCTGACAGAGCGCGGCCAGCGGCTCGGTGGGCGGCGCGCGCGGCTGCATCAGTTGCGCCAGCGTGGTGTGGACCTGGCTCAGCGGGGAGCGCGCGTCGGAGAGGTCCGCCAGCTCCGCCAGCGTGCGACCGGGCGCGTCCAGCCGCAGGTACGTCGTGGAGTCGTTGTAGAACTCGTCGCGCGGGTAGTTGTGCGCGCTCATGCCCATGGAGCGGGGCAGGAAGATGAAGACGTCCAGCTGGTAGTCCAGCGGCTCATCCGACTGCGGCAGCGCGTACGCCTGCTTGACCTCCACCTGGCGACGGTCGCGCATGATCACCGACGGCAACGACAACAACGCCGGCTTCCGAACTCGCCACTCCACCACGGGCGGAGGGCTCAGGCCCGAGGCAACCACAGCTGCACCCCTCCCCCGCCGACCTGCACCTTGCCCCCCAACGGCGCAAGCCGCGGCGCCAGCCTCTCCACGACGGAGATCGGCAGCGTCACCGGCAGGTTCAGACACACCGAGCCGTTCTGGATGCTGGCGCTCAGCGGCGTGTTGGGCTGGGCACCGGGCGCGCGGGCCGCGGCCTTCAGCGTCTCCACCACGGTGTCCAGGACGCGGTGGCCCACGTCGGCAACATTGGCGGCGGGCCACTCATCCGGCGTCTGGAACGTGGCGTTGGATTCCTCCAGGTCCTCGCGCACCGACGAGAGCGCCCGGTCCATGACCTCACGGAACGGCACCGCCACCACGTCCGCGGCGTCGGGAACGTCCTGCGTGGGCACGCCGGTATCCGCGGTGACGTCGAGGATCAGCGCGAACAGCGGGTCACCGTGATGCCGCCTGAGCGCCACCACCGTGCCATCCACGGGCTCGCCGGTGACGGGATGGGGCACGCGCATGTCCACGCCCAGCGGGTCGGACACGCATTGCGCGGTGGCCTCACGCACGGCGTGGGAGCTGATGAGACGGGCCACCCGCTCGCTCTCCTGCGGACCACGCAGTCCCAGCCGCGTGCGCGCCACGCCGTTGATGTGCGTGACCTGGCCGTTGGCCTCCATCACCACCACGCCCTGGTACATGGCATGGACCAGCTGGCCCATCAGCGCGTCGCCACTGCCCGCGGTGGCAAAGCGCGTGCGCAGCTGACCACCCACCGCCTCCAGCGCGCGCGCCAGGTCACCCAGCTCATCCTGGCTGTCGACGTCAACCTGCACCGCCAGCTCACCCGTGGCCAGCGCGTTGGCGGCGTCACGCATGCGCCGCAACGGGCGCACCAGGCGCAGCACCGCCACGAACGAGAGGAGCAGCGCCGCGCTGAGAGCCAACGCCCCGCCGTATTCCACGGCCTTGGTGGCCAGGCGGGTGGCCGCCTCGACGGGGCGGGTGGGCGCGGCCAGTCGCAGCACGGCGCGCGGACCCTTGGGACCCTGCACCGCGGCGGCGGCGTAGACCGTGCGCTCCCCGGTGTGGCGCGACTCCCGCATGGCCAGTGCCGCGCCCTCCTGCAGCGCCGCAACCACCTCCGGCTGGGTCCGCTGGTTCTCCCGCGCGGCGCCCACCGGCAGCTCGTTGTCGAACAGGATGGTGCCGTCCAGGGAGAGCAGCGTGACGTTCTCGGGGAGCAGGGCCGCGGCCTCCATGGCCACCCGCACCAGGTCCTCCGACGGAGCGGCGCTCAACCGATCCGCCACGCGCCTGCCCCGTTGTTGCAGGTCAACCCCCAGCTGCTCGGTGCTGCGGGCCTGGAATACGTGGCGCAGGCTCAGGTGGACCGGGACGGCTCCGGTGGCAATCACGGCCACGTAGGAGAGCATCACCTTGACCGCCAGAGGCACCCGCACGCGCTGAATCCTGCCACCGGCCGGGCCCTGCTTCCAGCTTCCTTCCGTCGCAAGCACTGCCGGCGCTCCCGTCGGCACCCCGGACCGCTCATCTTCCACCCGCCGCCACGCCACAGGTCCCGCCTTCGCACACCGGGGCTGTGCCGCCGCCGGCCGCCCACACCTCCGACGCGCGCGCCCCCGCCCGCATTCGCCCGGCCCGTCACTTCGCCAACGCTCGGCCGTCCCAACGCTGGCGCGCGTGGCGCGACGGAGGTAGCGTGGGTCCGTTCCCCATCTCCCGACGCCAATCACCGACGACATCCATGGTCCAGCTCAATCTCTCGCAGCGCGAAATCATCCTTAAGCTGGTCTATTACGGGCCCGCGCTGTCGGGGAAGACCACCAATCTGCAGGTCATCTACCAGATGCTGGACCCCAAGAGTCGGGGCCGCCTGATGACGCTGGACACGGCGGATGACCGCACGCTGTTCTTTGACCTGCTCCCCATCTTCTTCAAGACCAACGCCGGCTTCAAAGTAAAGCTCAAGCTCTACACGGTGCCGGGCCAGGTCATGCACAACTCCACGCGCCGCATTGTGCTCGCGGGCGCCGACGGGGTGGTCTTTGTGGCGGACAGCCAGCTGCGTGAGGCCAAGGCCAACAACGACGCGTGGAAGGGGATGGTGGAGAACCTCAAGCAGAACGGGTTGGACGTGGAGGACATCCCCATTGTCATCCAGTTCAACAAGCGGGACCTGCCGGACATCCGCTCCGACGAGGAGATCGAGAAGATCCGCCAGACCGGGCGGGAGCCGGTGTTCAAGGCCGTGGCGGTGGAGGGCAAGGGCGTCCTGGAAACGCTGTACGCGGTGTTGAAGGCCAGCTTCCAGGCGCTCAACACCAAACATGACTTCGAGCGGAAGTTCGGGCTGCAGGAGCGGGACTTCCTGCGCGCCATCTTCAAGAACGTGGACCTGAAGACCCGTGGGATCAACCTTGGGGAGGACCTTGCCTGAGGGCAGGGAAAAGCCATGGTGACCCAGGAGTCCGTCCTCCAGAAGCGGTTCAGTCTGTCGGAGCTCGTCGACACCGAGTCCTTCAAGGAGGTCTTCCAGAGCTTTGCCGAGCTCTACCGCGTGGGCGTGAAGGTCTTTGACGGCCAGGGAACCAAGCTGGTGGACGTGCGCGTGGGGAACGCGGACTTCTGCGGCTACCTGTTCCAGTTCGGCCCCACGCAGCAGCGCTGCACCGCGCTGGTCCAGCAGCTCAAGAGCAAGGACTGGTGGAGTGAACAGGAAGGGCCGGAGATGCCCTGCACGGTGAACTGCTTCTCGGGGCTGCGCTACGTGGTGCTGCCGCTGGTGCACGAGGGCGAGTTCATGGGCCGCGTGATCTTCGGCCCCTTTGTCCCGCAGGCCAACCCGGAGCCCAGCCCCCTGCTGCGCCAGCTGGAACCCAAGCTGGAGGCCGCGCGCCTGGAGCAGCTCATGGCCCCCGTGCGCAAGGCGCCTGACGACGTCATCCAGAAGGTCGTGGAGCAGATGCGCAAGGTGGTGGACGTCATCCTCTTCACCTCCTACCGCGCCATGATGGTCTCGCAGATGCACATCGAGTCCGTCACCACCGCGTACCAGGATCTCGTCGAGAAGAACCGGCGCGTGGAAGAGGCCAATGAGCGCCTCAAGGAGATGGACAAGCTCAAGAGCAGCTTCCTGGCCACCGTCAGCCATGAGCTGCGCACGCCGCTGACCAGCGTCATTGGCTACTCGGAGATGCTGCTGGAGGGCATGGCCGGGGAGATGACCTCGGAGCAGAAGGAATACGTCACCACCATCATGGAGAAGGGTGAGAGCCTCTTGAAGCTCATCACCTCCATCCTGGATCTCAGCCGGATCGAGAGCGGCAACCTCAAGCTGAACCTCGTCGACGTGGACCTGTACGAGGTGATCAAGGCCGCGCACACCTCCGTGGTGCCGCAGGCGCAGAAGAAGAAGCTCACCCTGAAGCTGGACCTGGATCCGGGCCTGCCGCGCATCGTCGGGGACGGCGACAAGATCCGGCAGATCCTCATCAACCTGCTGGGCAACTCCGTGAAGTTCACGCCGGAGGGCGGGACCATCACGCTGCGGGTGAAGAACTTCTTCGGTCGTCGGAAGAGCCCGCTCAAGACGCAGGACGCCACCGGCGGCGCGGAGCTGTTTGCCATTGCCGAGGAGAGCTTTGTCCGTGTGGAGGTGGAGGACACCGGCATTGGCATCCCCGCCGACAAGCTGACCAAGGTGTTCGAGAGCTTCTACCAGGTGGACTCCAGCTCCACGCGGGAGCACGGCGGGACCGGTCTGGGCCTTTCCATCGTCAAGAGCTTCGTCGACGCGCACAAGGGCGACGTCTGGGTGGAGAGCACGCTGGGCAAGGGCGCCACCTTCGTGGTCCTGCTCCCGGTGGAACGTCCCTGACGCGCCATGAGCGGCGAGTTCCAGCGCATCCGCCTCCTGCAATCCCTCCTCAGCACCCGCACCCTCCCCCTCCTGGAGGTGGGCAACGGCGACGACGCGGTGGTGCTGGGCGTGGAAGGTCGCGTGGTGCTGACCACCGACGCGCTGGTGGAGGGTGTGGACTTTGCGTCGTGGGCGCCGTGGCACGCGGTGGGTCACAAGGCCCTGGCCGCCAACCTCAGCGACCTGGCCGCCATGGGCGCCGACCCCGTGGGCTACCTGCTGGTGCTCTGCCTGCCCCGCACGTTCTCCGACGAGGATCTGCGCGATCTTGCCGGCGGGATGGCCGCGCTGGCGGACCAGGAGCACGTCACCTGCCTGGGCGGCGACCTCTCGCGCACCGACGGACCGGTCACGATCACGATCACCGCCGTGGGCCAGGTTCCCCCGGGCATGGCGCTCACCCGCGCCGGAGCGCGTGCTGGCGACGGGATCTACCTCAGTGGTCCCCTGGGCGGCCCCGCCGCGGGCCTGGCGGCACTGCTGGCCCGTCCGCAGACCTCGCGCCCCCACGACGTCACCGCGCTCCTCCAGGAGTACGCCGACCCCGCCCTGCGCGACGCCATCCGCGCCCAGCTCATGCCCAAGCCCCGGTGCGCGCTGGGGCGGGCCCTGCGCGGCGTGGCCAGCGCGTGTCTCGACGTCACCGACGGACTGGCGCAGGACCTGTGTCACCTGCTCGTCGCCAGCAACGTGGGCGCGGAGCTGGACGAAGGCGCCCTGCCCATCCATCCCGGCGTGACCGCGCTCTCCTCCTCGCGCGACCCCCGCGCGCTGTCCCTCTCCGGTGGCGAGGAGCTGGAGCTGTTGTTCACCAGCGCGGATCACGCCGCGGTGGTCAGGGCGGGCGGCAGCGAGGTGCGGAGGATTGGCACGGTGACGTCGGAAATGCGGCTGGTGGTGGGCGGTCTGCAACTGGATGCCGCCGGCGTGCGCATGCTGGACCAGGGCGTCCCGCCGCCGGGCGCGGAGATCCTGCGGGGCTTCCAGCACTTCGTGTGACGGCGCGGCCATGAGCACGCCACCTGCGCAGCACCCGGCGCCTCCGGCTTCACCGTGTTCTCCGTCGATCGATTCCGCGGGCGCATGGACTCGTCGACGGAGTACGAGATCACCGCGGCCCCCGCCGTCCGCGCCGCCCAGGTCCGGGCGATCACCGCCGCGATCCGCTGAAGATCACGGTTGCCGGGCGCCCGCGACCACCGCCGCAGGCCTCACGGCCCACGTCATGCCACGGGGAATAACCGCCCAGGCGTGAGCGTTGGCCCCGTTACTCCGCGTCGCTCCGCCCAGTTTTGGGGCCGCGGGGGTTGTCCTCTGGTGCCAGCCCCGTCGCGCCAGGTGCGCGGCGGGGTTGGCAGCCTTGACCGGATGGCTCTTCGCTGTTAGCTCGGCCCACCATTTTGTTACCGAGCAAATCCAATTTGCCATCACATTCCAGAGGTCAACCCATGACGCGTCTCCGCTTCCCACGGGCCCCTGGTGCCCTGGTGCTCAGCGCACTGCTCTTCGGCACCGCCTGCCCCTCCAAGGACAACAACGCCCAGCAGCAAGGCGGCCAGGGCACCACCACGACGACGCCCGCCGCCGGTGGCACGGGCCCGGTGGCGCGCGTCAACGGCACGGACATTGGCCGTGACACCTTCCAGCGCCAGATGGACCGCACCCGCCAGCGCTTCCAGCAGGCCAAGCGTGAGGTCCCGCCCGCCCTGGAGGTGCGCCTCAAGGAGAACATCATCCGCAAGCTGGTCGACGACGAGCTGATTGCGCAGAAGGCCAAGGCGGAGGGCATCTCCCTCACTGACCAGGAAGTCGACGCCAAGCTGGCCGAGCACAAGGCCCGGTTCGGCTCCCCGGAAGCGTTCACCAACTTCCTGGAGCGCACGGGTCAGACGGAAGCGGACCTGCGGGATGAGCTGCGTCGCACGGAGCTGCGCGACCGCCTGTTCAACAAGCTGGCCGCCGTGGCGGAGCCCACCGACGCCGAGGTGAAGGAGTACTACGAGAAGAACCTGGAGCGTTACAAGGACCGTGAGCAGGTCCACGCGCTGCAGGTCATGTGGAAGAGCGACAAGAACGACCCCGCCGACGCTCGCAAGAAGGTGGAGACCCGCGCCAAGCAGGCCGCGGCCGAGCTGAAGAAGAAGGGCGTGGACTTCAAGACGCAGATCGCCAAGTACACCGACGCGGCGCCCAGCCCCAACGGCGGCGACCTTGGCTGGGTCACGCGCGGCCGTCAGGTGAAGCCCATCGAGGACGCGCTGTTCGACGCCAAGAACAAGGCTGGCGACGTGGTGGGCCCCATCGAGACGCAGTTCGGCTTCCACGTGCTGAAGATCATGGAGAAGAAGCCGGAGCGTCAGAAGCCGCTGGAGGAGGTTGCCGCGGCCATCAAGACGGCCATCAAGGCGCGCCAGAAGAGCGAGAAGACCCGCGACGTGCTGGCGAACCTGAAGAAGGACGCCAAGGTGGAGGTGCTGGAGCCGGGCGTGAGCCTGGAGGCCAAGCCCATGGCGCCGCCGCCGGGCGCTCCGCCCATCCACATGCAGCCGGGTGGCCCGGGCGCTCCCGCCGTGGGTACCGCGCCCGGTCAGCCCATCAAGCTGACGCCGGTGCCGCAGGGCCAGCCTGGCCAGCCCGCTCCTGGCGCTCCCGCTCCCGTCCAGCCGGCCCCGGCCCAGGGCGCGCAGCCGCCGCACTGACACGCAATCCGTGACGGCGGGAACGCCCCCTCCTCGCGTCCCGCCGTCGCTCAAGCTGTCCTCCCACCTCGTCGAAAACCTGCGTGTCCGTGCCCCATCCGCGCTTTGTCCGATGAGGGTGCCACGCAGGCCTGTCGGACGCAGGAAAACGTCGACAACCCGCTGTCTGGAATGGCGATTTTCTTCCGGAACGCGGTTATGTTCCGCCGCTTGAACGCCCGTTGGCCGGTGAAGACGGGCGCATTCCCGTTCTGGACAGGCGGCCCATGTCAGATACCGCGGTTCTCCCCTCGACCACGCAGTCCGTTGATGCCAGCAACACGGCGGAGCTGACAGCCGCCCTCCTGCGCGACCCGCAGAACTCCTCGACGTTCCAGGCGGCGTTGGCCGCGGCCACGTCGGGGCAGACGCTGGAAGGGTTGGTCAAGCAGCTGGAGGAAGCCGCCACCGTGCGTGGCGCCGCCGCCGGCGCGGTGAACCTCTGGCTGTACGCCGCGCAGGTCTGGGATGAGCGCCTCTCCAGGCCCGACCGCGCGGAGAGCGCGCTGCTCAAGGCGCTGGCGCTGGAGCCCACCTCCCTCGACGTCATGCGCGCCCTCTCCTTCCTGCTGGAGAAGGGCGGGCGCCTGGCGGAGCTGGCGGTCCTCCTCGAGCGCATGGCTTCCGCCAGCCACGACAACGTCGGGAAGGCGGTGCTGTTGGAGCGGCTGGGCCGGCTTCAGGACGGCAAGCTGGGACTCCCGGACAAGGCGCTGATGAGCCTGCAGGCGGCCTTCCGCGCGGACCGCAACCGTCTCAGCGCGTTGCGCTACGCGCGCGGCGTGCACGTGCGCACGGGTCGTGAGGACCTGGCCAAGCAGCTGCTGGACCTGGAAGCGGAAGCCATGGCCAACGCCGCCGACGCGGCCGAGGCGCTCCCGCGCATTGCCGACGAGTACGTGGACCTTGCGCAGGCGCTGGTGCCCCGTCCCGCGCAGCACAAAGTGGCCCTGGACGCCATCAACCGCGCGCTCAAGCTGGTCCCGGAGCACGCGCGCGCCAAGGCGGCCTCCAAGGCGCTGGAGGAGTTCGCCACGCACTGGCAGGAGCACATCCGCCACCTGCGTGATGAGGCGCTGGATGCGCGTGACAAGCGCGTGGCGGCGAGCCGTTACCTCGCCATCGCCCAGATCTACCGGGACTACGGCAACGACTCCGACCGCGCGCTGGAATACCTGGACAAGTGCCTGCTGCTGACGCCGGGACACCGTCCCGCGTTGAAGTTCCTGGAGCAGCTCTACAAGGAGCAGAACCGCGTCCCGCAGCTGATGACGCGACTGAAGGAGCTGGCGCAGGACGCCAAGGACCCGCAGGTGGCCATCGAGATCCACCTGATGAGCGCGGTGATCCTCGCCGAGATGCAGGCGCCCAAGCCCACCCTGGGCGAGGCGTACGCGGCGGTGCTGAAGCTGGACCCCTCGCACAAGAGCGCGCTGAACGCGTTGCTGGAGATCTACCTCGAGGACCGGCAGTACTCCTCGGCGGTGGCCGCGCTGGATGCATACGCCAACGCCACGCGCACCGGCGCGGAGCGTCGCTGGGCGCTGTTCACCATGGCGCGCCTCCTCGAGGTGGAGCTGGGTGACCTCAACGGCGCCGTGGCCCGCTACGAGCTCATCCTCGAGAACGACCCGCGCGACAAGGAAGCCCTGGAGCACCTGGAACGCGTGTACGCGCGCGCTGGCCGCCACCAGGACTACGTGCGTGTGCTGGAAGCGCTGCGGCTGCTGACGTCGTCGGAGCAGGAGAAGCTGCGCTGCCTGGACCAGCTGGCGCGCACCTACAGCGCGGACCTCAAGATGCCGGAGCTCGCCTTCGAGAGCCTGCGGCAGGCCTTTGCGCTGGACCCGCGACCCGCACGTGAAGCGGAGCTCATGCGCCTGGCGGAGCAGATCAACCGCGTGGGCGACCTGGGCGAGGCGTTCATGCGCGCGGCTTCGCGCCTTGGTCCCGGCGCCGAGCAGAACAGCATGATGGTGAAGGCCGCGCGCATGTTCGCGGCGGGTCGGGACAACAAGCGGGCACGCGAAGCGTTGGACCCCGTGCTGGCCTCCGACCCCACCAACCGCGCCGCCCTCGACGTGCTGGAGGGCCTTTCCGCCAAGGGTGCGGACGCGCGTGAGCTCGTGGTGGCGTTGCGGGCGCGCCTTGCCGCCACGGCGGCCCCCACGGATCGTCGCACGTTGCTGGTGCGCATTGCGCGGCTGTTTGCCGAGGAGCTCAAGGAGACGCAGGAGGCCGTGCAGGCCTGGCGTGAGGTCCTGGCGCTGGACAAGGACGACCGGGAAGCGCTGGCCGCGCTCGACGAGCTGCTCAAGCGCGAGGAGCGCTGGACCGACCTGGCCAGCGTGCTCCGAGCCCGTCTGCAGCGTGAGCCCGACTCCCCCGAGGCCCCCGCGCTGAAGCTGCGCCTGGCGCGCGTGTGTGAAGAGCGCCTGGACCGCCCCGACGAGGCCGCGGACCTCTACCTGACGCTGCACGAGAAGGAGCCCGACCGCCCCGAGGTGCTGGCCGCGCTGGAGCGCCTGCTGGCCCGCGGTGTCAACGCCGTGCGCATCGCCACCGTGTTGGAGCCGCACTACGCGCGCGTGGGTGCGTGGCGTCGTCACGCGGAGATGCTGGACATCCGTCGACAGGGTTCCCGCGACCCCGCCGAGCGGCTGGCGTTGGCGCGTCAGACCGCGCGCGTCCTCGCCGAGGAGCTGCGCAGTCCCAAGGAGGCGTTCCGCACGCTGGCCACCGCGCTGCAGGATGCCCCCGCCGACGCGGAGCTGGCCCGTGAGCTCGAGAAGCTGGCCCACCAGGCCAAGGCGTTTGGCGAGCTGTGCGAGGTGTTCGCGCAGGCCTCGCAGCTGCTGCCCGAGGGACCGGCGCGCGTGGCACTGCTGAGTCGTCGTGCTTTCGTGCTGGCCGAGCAGCTGGGTGATGAGGGTGAGGCGCTGGCGGCGCACAAGGCGCTGGTGGCGGGCCATCCCAAGCTGCTCTCGTCGTGGGAGGCGCTCTGCAAGCTGCACATGAAGCGCGGTGAGTGGGCCCCCGCCGCTGACGCGCTGCAGGTGGCCGCGGACCTCACCGACGGAGACCAGAAAGCCAACCACCTCCGCACCCTGGGCGACATCTGCCTGGACGAGCTCAAGGACCATGCACGCGCCGCCGCCGCGTATGAGCCGCTGCGCACGAGTGTCGACGAGAAACTGCGTGACCACGCGCTGGATGCGCTGGATGCCGCGTACACCCAGCTGCAGGACGCCGCCAGCCTGGCCAGCGTGCTCCATGACCGCGCCACCGTGGCGCAGGGACCCGCGCGCGCGGAGTTCCGTGCCCGCCTGGGCGAGCTGCTCGCCGGTCCGCTGCAGCAGCCGGCGCGTGCCATTGAAGCGCTGGAGCAGTCGCTGGGCGCGGAGCTGACCAATGCCCGCGCGCGCGCCGTCCTGGAAACGCTGCTCAACAACGCCCCCGACGCCAACGTGCGCAAGGCCGCGGCCCGCCTCCTGGAGCCCGTCTACCGCTCCGGCGCCGACCCGCGCGGCGTGGCGCGTGTGCTCAAGGGGCGCATGGAGAGCGCGCAGTCGCCCGAGGAACGTCGTGAGCACGTGGTGGCCCTGGCCGGCGTCTACGCGCGTGACCTGCGTCAGCCCGACGAGGCCCTGGAGCTCCTCTCCCAGCACCTGCAACGTGATCCCGCCGACGAGAACGCGCGTCGCGAGCTGGAGGCGGTGGCGCGCCTGGCGGCCAAGCCGGAGCGCATCGTGGACGCGTACCGCGCGGTGGTGCTGGCGCATCCCGGTGCGGTGGCCATTGAGTACGGTCGGAAGCTGGGCGCGTTGTGTGAGCGCGGCGGTGACCGTGAAGGCGCGCTGGCGGCGTACCAGGCCGTGCTGGCCTCTGCCCCGCACGACGCGGAGGCGTTGCAGGCGGTGGTGCGTCTCCGTCGTCTGGGTCAGGACCCGCGCGCGTTGGCGGAGGCGTTGGAGCTGCTCGCGGAGTCGCAACAGGGTGAGGCGCGTGCGGCCAGCCTGCGGGAAGCGGCCAACCTGTGGAGCCGTGTCAACGACGTGGCCCGCGCGCTCGACGCGTTGGCGCGCGCGCGTGAAGCAAACATCGAGGACATCACCGCGTTGCGCATGACCGCGGAGCTGCTGGAGCTCGCCGACGAGGCCGGCCCGCTGGCCAGTGCGCTCGAGGAGCTGGCGCGTCGCGTCCAGGAGCCGGAGCGCGGTCAGCTCCTGGTGAAGCTGGGTCGTCTCCGTCGGGAGCGGCTGGAGGATCCGCTCGGCGCCATCACCGCGCTCAGCCAGGTGCTGGAGGGCAAGCCCACGGACATGGCGCTCGCCGAGGCGGTGGCCATCCTCGAGGGCATGGCGCGCGCGCCGGGCAACGACGCCCCCACCGCCGTCACCACGCTGGCCAACCACTACAAGCAGTCCCGCGCCCCTGCCCCGCTGGCCGCGCTCCTGGAGCACCGCGCCGGCATGACGCCCACGGGCGCCGAGCGCGCTCGCCTCCTCGACGAGGTCAGCCGCATCTACGAGGAGGAGCTGGCGCAGAAGGAACAGGCGTTCATGGCGTCCTGTCGCGCGCTGCGCGAGGAGCCCACCGAGGAGCGCCGGACCCGTGCGGAGCGACTGGCCGGTCTCACCCGCGCCTATGACGCGTACGCCGGCGTGCTCGAGGACGTGGCCGAGGGACTGGTGGCCCGCGATCCCATGGCCGCGGCGCAGCGTTGGCGTGAGATCGCCCGTGTTGCCGTCGAGAAACTGCAGGACCGCGCGCTGGCCATCCGCAGCCACAACGAGATCCTGAAGCTGGTTCCCGGCGATCCCTCGTCGCTGGCGGCGTTGGAGTCCTTCCACCGTGAAGGAGCCGAGACCGACGCGCTGGTGGAGGTCCTCAAGGCCAAGGCCGGTGCCGCCACGACGCCACAGGAGCGTCGCGAGGCGCTGCTGCAGGCCGCCCGTCTGCTCCAGGACGACCGCGGTGATCTGCCCGGCGCGGAGGGGATCTACCGTCAGCTCCTCGCGGAATTCCCGCAGGATGACGACGTGCTGGAGCTGTTGGACGCGCTCTACGTGCGGGCGGGCAACACCGCGGCGCTGGCGGCCGTGCTGCCCATGCGCATCCAGAAGGAGCAGCGGCCCAAGCAGCGTGCTTTCCTCGGGGCGCGGCTCGGTCGCTTGCTGATGGAGCAGCCGGGTGGCGCCGTGGCGGCGTTCCAGGTGCTCACCAAGGCCGCCGAGGATGACACCACCAGCGCCGACGTCACCAACGCGCTGACGCTGTTGCTGGACGCGGCACGACAGACCAACACCCCGCCCGCCCGCGACGTGGCGCGCGTGATGGAGCGCTGTCTGCGCGCGCGCAATGACGTGGCCAACCTGCCCGCGGTGCTGGATGCGCAGCTCGTCGGGGAGCCGGACGCCAACCGTCGGGCGCAGGTGCTCTTCGAGCTGGCGCGCGTCCAGGAGGAGCTGGCCCGTCAGCCCACGCTGGCCTTCATGTCCATCTGTCGCGCCGTGCGTGAGGCCCCCGGTGACGACGCCATCCGTGAGCGCGCCGAGCGCCTGGCCCAGGCCACCGACAGTCTCGAGGAGCTGGCCGCTGTCTACGAGGATGTCCTCACCCAGGCCCGCGACGGACGCCTGCAGGCGCTGCTCTCCCGTCGGGTGGCGGCGATCTCGGAAACCCGCCTGCGCGATCCCGAGGCGGCCATCCGTCACCTGCGCAACGCGTTGGTGGCCAACCCCGACGACGTGCAGACGCTGGAGCACATGGCCCGCCTGCTCCGCGAGCGTGGGCCCTCCCCTGACCTGCTGGAGGTCCTCAAGAAGCTCTCGCGTCACTCCGCCGCCGCGGATGACCTGGTCCGCACCAAGGCCATCTTCCACGAGGTGGCGCAGGTGGCCGAGCAGATGGGTGACGTCAGCGGTGCCATCTCCGCGCTCAATGACGTGCTCCTCCTCGACGCCGCGGACCGCAACGCGTTGCGCGGGTTGGACCGTCTGCTGACGCGCGCGGAGCGCTACCACGACCTCGCCGGTGTCCTGCAGGCGCAGATCGCGCTGGCGCAGAGCCCCGGTGAGGCCTCGGATCTCCGCATCCGTCTCGCCGGGCTCAAGATGACCGCGCTGGGCGACTCCATTGGCGCCGCCGAGGTGCTGGCCCAGGCCGCCGCCGACGCACCGGGCAATCCGCGTGTGCTCCCCGCGCTGGAGTCCGTGTACTCCGACCTCTCGCTGCGCACCGGTCCCGACGCCGCGGCCGCTCGCACCGCCGTGGCCGCGCTCCTGGAGCCCCGCTACGAGGCCCTGGGTGACGCGCACAAGCTGGTGAGCGTGCTCGAGTCGCGCCTGGAGTCCACCGACGACAAGCGCGAGCGCAAGGCGCTGCACCGTCGGATTGCGGGCTTGCGTGAAGGTCCGCTGCGCTCCCCGGAGCTCGCGTTCGCCGCGCTGGGTCGCGCGCTGAAGGAAACCGCTGACGACGACTCGCTGCGTGCCGACGTGGAGCGCCTGGCCCAGGTCACCGGCGACATCGACATGCTCGTGGGCCTCTACCTCGACGTGCTCGAGGAGGAGCGCACGGGTCCGTTGGCGCTCGTGTACCGGCGTCGGGTGGCCACGTTGTTGGAGACGGGGCTGCAGGATCCCGCCCGCGCCGTAGAGCACTACCGCCTGGCCCTGGATCACCTGGGACCGGCGGAAGGCGACACCCAGGACGCGCGCGACGTGCGCATGGACCTCATGGCGTGCCTGGAGCGCCTGCACCGCTCGCTCGGTCAGTCCGCGGCATTGGCGGATGTGCTCCGTCGTCGTGCGGCGCTGGAGCAGGATGCGCGCGTGGTGCGGCAGCTCCTCATGGAGGTCTCACGCCTGCAGTCAGACCAGCAGGACGTGGGCAGCGCCATTGGCACGCTGCGTCGGCTGATGGAGCTCAATCCCAACGACCTCGAGGTCCTGCGGCAGCTCCAGACCGCGTGCGAGCGACAGGAACGTTGGCAGGATCTCGTCGAGCTGCTGATGCGCGAGGCGGAGCTGTGCGCGGCTTCCATGCCCGACCGTGAGCTGGACGCGCGCTACCGCGCCGCCTCCATCCTGGACACCGAGCTGGACCGCGCCAACGACGCGCTGTCCGTGCTCTCGCAGATCCTCGTGCGTCGACCCGAGCACCAGGTGACGCGCGCATACCTCGAGGACCGGCTGCGCTCCCGTCCGTCCCACCGTGAGGCCACCGCGGAGGTCCTCAAGCGCGCCTACCTGGGCACCGAGGACTGGAAGCGCGCCATCGACGTGCTGGAGCAGCTGGTCTCCGACGCGGAAGTGGCCGGCAACCGCGAACGTGAGCGCTCCCTGCTGATGGAGATCGCCCAGCTCTACCTCGAGCGGCTGAGCCTCACCGGTCCGGCGTTCGGCGCCTTGTGTCGCGCGCTCAAGGTGGACCGCACCGACAAGAGCCTGCAGGAGTACCTGCTCGAGGTCGCGCGCGCGCAGGGCACCGTCGAGGAGCTGGCCGAGATCTACGAGGACGAGGCTTCCAGCGCCGAGCTGGAGGGTCGCACCCCCGTGGCTGCGGAGCTGCGTGAGGCCGCCGCCAAGCTGCACGAGACCGACCTGGCCGCTCCCGACCGCGCCATCGAGCTGTACGAGCTGGTGCTGCAGAAGAATCCCGGCCGCCTGGTCCCGCTGGAAGCGTTGCAGCGCCTGTATGAGCGCGCGGAGCGCTGGAGTGACGTCGAGGTCACGGTGCGCAAGCGCCTGGCCGTGGCCGATGGTCCGGAGGAGCGCGCACCCCTGCTCCACGTCCTGGGTGCCACGCTGGGTCTGCACCTTGGCGCCGTGGAAGAGGGCATTGAGTCACTGGAGGAGGCGTTCGCGCTCGACAACACGCGGGCGGATACGCGCGCCTGCCTCATCACGCTCTATGAGCAGGTCAAGCAGTGGGACAAGATGTTCGCCCTGCTGCAACAGGAGCTGCAGTACCGCCTCTTCGTCGACGACAAGGTCACCGCGCTGGAGGTCCGGCGACGCCTGGTGAAGCTGCTGACCGGCACCATGAACCGGCCGCAGGAGGCGCTGGATCACGTCAAGGTGCTGCGCGCGGCCTTCCCCGCCGACAAGACCATCTTCCAGGACCTGGAGACGCTGCTCAGCCAGCTGGGCATGTGGCACGAGCTGCGCGCGCTCTACGACGAGGAGCTCGCCCGCGACACGGACCCCGCCCGCACCGCGGACCTGTCCTCACGCCTGGCGCGCGTCCTCAGCGACCACCTCTCCGACGACACCGCGGCCATCCAGAAGTACACGCGCATCCTGGAGCTGAACCCGCGCGACATGGGCGCGTTGGACGCCCTGCGGAAGATCTACAAGAAGAGCCAGAAGTGGGAGGACCTCGTCGGGATCCTGCGGCGCATGCGTCGTCTGCAGACCGACAGCGCCGGCATCAAGGCCGTGCAGTTCGACCTGGCCGAGGTCCTGGGTGCCCAGGGTAAGCGCGCCGACGCCATCGAGGCGGGCCGTCGCGTCCTCGACATCGAGCCGCACAGCGACGAGGACCTCATCCGGCTCTACGAGATCTTCCACGCCAACGAGGCGTTCGAGGAATGCGCCGGCGTGCTGGAGCGCAGGGTGGGCATTGCCGCCACGCCGGAGATGCGGGTGGACCTGCTCTTCCAGCTCGCCGAGCTGTGGGAGGGGCCGCTGGGTCGACGGGAGCGCGCGTCCAGCGCGTATGAGCGCATCCTGCAGGCCTACCCCGCCCACCTGCGCGCGTATGAGGCGCTGGCCGCCGTCTACGAGCACGCCGAGGAGTGGCGGAAGCTGGTGACCCTGAAGGAAGCCCGCATGGGCCACGCCGACTCCGCCGACGAGAAGATCCGTCTGCTCCGCGAGATCGGCGCGCTGTACGAGCAGAAGCTCAATGAGAAGGCGCTGGCCTTCCTGGCGGCGTGTCGCGCGTTCCGTGAGAACCCCATGGACCGCGAGCTGGGCGTGATGGTGGAGCGCCTGGCCGTGGACACCGACAGCGCCGAGGAGCTCGTGGGCGTGCTCGAGGACACGGTCTCCCGCGTCGACGACACCCCGCGTGCCATCGAGCTGTACCTGAAGATGGCCGAGTTCTGCGCCGAGCACCTCAGCCAGCCGCAGGAGGCGGAGAACCACCTCAACCTCATCTTCGACCTCGACGCGCAGAACCAGGGCGCGCTCAACGCGCTGGAGAAGCTCTACCAGGGCCAGGACCGCTGGGCCGACGTGGTCCGTGTCCTCGAGCGCAAGCTCGCCCTGGCCGAGGACGAGGATGGTCGTCGCAGCATCCTCCTGAAGATGGCCGGCGTGCAGGAAGAGCGCCTCTTCAACCCCGCCGACGCCATCAACACCTACAAGCGCCTGCTCGAGATCGACGGGCGGGACTCCCGTGCCATCCAGGCCCTCACCCGCCTGTACCAACAGACAGGTCGATGGCAGGCGCTCATTGGCATCCTGGCGCGGGCCATGGAGCTCTCGTTTGACGTCGGGGAGCGCGTGGCGCTGCGCTACCGCATTGGCGGCATCCAGGAAGCGGAGCTGCAGGATCCAGAAGCCGCGATCATCACGTACAAGGCGGTGCTCGAGGAGGATCCGTCCCACAACCTCAGCCTCAAAGCCCTGGAGCGCCTGTACACACAGCTGGAGCACTACCCGGAGCTGCTGCAGGTCTATGAGACCCAGATCCAGCTGAGCGCCGACCCCGACGAACAGATCCGCCTGCTGTCCAAGGTGGCGACGATCCACGAGGAGCACTTCGTCAACCTGCAAGCGGCCATCCAGCAGACGGAGCGCATCCTCCACGTGGACGCGCGCAACCTGGTGGCCATCAAGAACCTGGAACGCCTGTTCAAGGAGACCGGGGAGCACGCCCGCCTCATCAGCGCGCTGCAGCGTCACGCCGAGCTGGTCAGCGACCCCGACGAGCGCCTGAACCTGTTCCTGCAGATGGGCGAGCTGTACTGGAAGGAGCTCAACCGCACCGACAAGGCCGAGGAGGTCTACCTCCAGGCGCTCAGCTTCGACGCGCATTCCATCAAGGCCATCCACGCGCTGGGTCAGCTCTATGAGCGCAGCGGCAACTGGTTCAACGCGCTGGAGAAGCTGTCGCAGGAGGCGGAGCTGCTGAAGGGCGGGCCGGACGCGGTGGAGCTGCACTACCGCATGGGCACCATCAACGCGGACATGTTGATGGACACGCCCGCCGCGCGCACCTGCTACGAGAACGCGCTGAAGCTGGACCCGGGCCACCTCCCCTCGCTGCAGGCCCTCAAGGCCATCCACTACGCGAACAAGGAGTATGACCTCTACCTGCGTCGTCTCGTCGAGGAAGCGGAGTTCACCAACGACAACGACCAGAAGACGGAGCTGTTCACCGCCGCCGGCCTCTTCGTGCAGGACCGCGCGGGCGACCTGGACGGTGCGGTGCGCTACTACGAGCGCGCGCTGGCCATCACGCCCGATCACCTCGGCGCCGCCAAGCCGCTCGCCGACATCGAGTTCCGCAAGGAGCGCTTCGAGAAGGCGGAGGATCTCCTCGAGATCGTGGTGCGCAAGCTGGACCCGGCCAAGGACGCCAAGGAGCTGTGCAAGCAGTTCTACCGGCTGGGCTACATCACGGAGAAGCTGGGCAAGGACCAGAAGGCGCTCAAGAACTACCAGCGCGCCTACGAGATTGACTCCACGTACCTGCCCGCATTGGAGGGCCTGGGCGCGGCGTTGATGCGCACGGAGCGCTGGGACGACGCGCAGAAGATCTACCAGACCATCCTCATCCACCACCGGGAGAGCCTCACCGACGCGGAAGTGGTCGACTACTACTTCAAGCTCGGCGACATCTCCGACCGCGTGGGCCAGGCCGAGCGCGCCGTGCGCAACCTGGAGAAGGCGCTTGAGCTCGACGCCAACCACATCCCGTCACTGCAGCTGCTGGCCGCGGTGCAGGAGAAGGCGGGCAAGAATGAAGAAGCCTATGAAGCGCTGCACCGCCTGGCCCCGCTCCTCAGTGGCGACGACAAGGTGGCGCTGCTCATCCAGACCGGCACGCTGAGCCAGCACAAGCTCAACGACCCCTACCGCTCCATTGACGCGTTCGAGGAGGCCAACCGGCTCCGTCGCGACGACAAGGAGATCCTCACCGCGCTCCTGGCGCTCTACCGGGAGACCAAACAGGGACCCAAGGCGGTGGAGGCGCTGGAGGACCTGGTCCGCATCGAGCCCGACGAGACCACGCGCGTGCGTCTCAACCACCAGCTCGGTGAGGTCTACCGCGACGAGATCCGCAACGACGCACGCGCCGTGCAGTATTTCAACGCCGCCCTCGACCTGGACGCGTCGTTCGTCAAGAGCTTCGAGGCGGTGGAGCGGCTCCTCACCGAGCGCAAGATGTGGCGCGCTCTCGAGGAGAACTACCGGGCGATGATTGCGCGCACGCCCAAGGACCAGGTGCGCATCCGCGCGGTGCTCTGGAAGAACCTGGCCGAGCTGTACCACAAGGTCCTCAAGGAACCGGACAACGCCATCAACGCGTACAAGGTGCTGAGCGCGCTGGAGCCCGAGAACATCGAGCGCGTGGAGACCATGGCGGACCTCATGGCGCGTCGCCCCGGCCGTGAGGACGAGGCCATCCAGGCCTACAACGAGGTGCTCCCCAAGGCCGCCTCCCCCGCCAACGCGCTGCATGCGCTGGCGCGGCTCTACCTGGCGCGTCGTCTCCCGGACCGCACCTGGTGCACCGTGCAGGCCCTGCGCATCCTCAAGGAGGTCACCGAGGAGGAAGCCAACATCCACAACCTCTACACGCCGCAGCTGCCCCAGAGGCACGGCCGCGCCATGACGGAGAAGTTGTGGGAGGCGCTGCTGGTGCATGAGCGCGCGCTGGGCCCGGTGGCGCACGTCAGCGGCCTCTTGTGGCGGGCGGCCGCGCCGCTCCTGGTGAAGGACGTCAAGGAGCATGGCCTGGCCAAGAAGAAGGAGTTTGCCAAGGTTGACGTCGAGCACGAGCTCACGTTCACCATCAAGCAGCTGGCCGGCGTGCAGGCGGTGTTCGGGAATGCGCCGTTTGACATGTGGGCGCTCAAGGGCGGCGACGCGCTCCCCACGCTGCTCCCCGCCTTCCCCACGACGATGGTGGTGGGCAACCAGAGCCTGCTGTTCAAGGAGCACCCGCCCAAGGTGCTGTGGGCCATGTGGGGCCGGTTCCTCTCGTTCATGCGCCCGCAGTTCATGCTGCCGCGCGTGCTGGGACCGGACCGCTTCCGCCTGGCGCTGGAAGCCGCGCTTTTCATCATGGACACCAGCGCGCGGTACGCCAACGACCCCAAGGAGCTGGAGAAGCTGGCCCGCGCGCTGATCCGCGTGGAAGGCCTGGAGGCGGGTCTGAAGCAGGTGAAGGGTCAGTTCAACCGCAAGGAAGCCCCCAACGTGGACATGTTCTACGAGGGGATGGAGCACACCGCGGTGCGTGCCTCGTTGGTGGCGTGCAATGACGTGGACATCACCCTGCAGGTCATGAAGGTCCCCGATCCGCAGAGCCCGCCGCAGCCCAAGAACCGCGTGCGTGAGCTGGTGCTGTTCCTCGTCAGTGAGCAGTACGCGGAGCTGCGCACCCGGCTGGGCCTGGCGCTCAAGAGCTGAGCCGGCGACCCAGGCCCCTCGTCCGCAAACATGGGAACCGGGGGTTCCGGACTCCCGCTGGAGCCCCCGCCGATCGATAGAACCGAGCCGAACTGGACGGATTGGCGGTTCCAGGCTTGCATACACCCGCCGGGCAATGGTCTAGCCCAGGGCCAAGCGGCGGGATGGGGGCGGGCCGCGAACGAACGCCTTCACGGGTCCAGGAGTGGAACGTGCTGAACCTTGCGCCGCGGCTCCAGGCGTTGAACAAGCTCTTCGTCGCGGAGGAGACCATCTCCGTCATCCGCCATGACCTGCGCAACAAGCTGGGGTCCATCCGCAACGCGAACTACTACCTGCGTCGCAAGGTGCAGAGCGCGGCCCCCGCCCTCGTCGAGGAGGACCCGCGGGTCCCGCGCCTGTTCCAGATGATCGAGGAGGAGACGGAGCTGGCCAGCCAGATGCTGGCGTCCAAGCTGCCCAGCGTGGTGGACGCGCTGGCCTCCAAGCCCGCGTTCGACGTGTCCGAGTTCGTGCGCAACGTCGTGGCCGCGCTCCCGGTGGATCCGGGTTGCAAGGTGGAGGTGGTGGCCGGCTCGCCCGTGCTGGCGGTGCAGGCGGATCCCAATGAGCTGGAGCTGGCGGTGTGCTGCCTCCTGGAGAACGCGCTGGAGCTGTTGAGCCCGCTGGGCGGCGGGGTGGTGACGGTGCGTTGTTATGAGCGGGAGAAGGGCCACGCCGCCGTGGAGATCACCGACAACGGCCCGCCCCTGACGACGGAGCAGGTGCAGAAGGCCATGACGCCGTTCTACAGCACCAAACCGGGGCGCCTGGGCCTGGGGCTCAACATTGCCAAGCGGGTGGCGGCGCGCTGGGGTGGACGTCTGGAGTTCCACCCGGGTGACGCGGGCGGCGCGGTGGCGATCGTCCAGCTGCCCCTGGCCTCCCCTCAGGCCGCGCTCTCCGAGCCCCCGCCCATGGCGCGCAGCACCGAGCCCACCGGTCCGCGCTGAGCTTCCCCGTCGCTGCGGGACGCGCCATCCTGTCCCCATGCCAAGCGACACCGTCGGCCCCTACCTGCTGGAGCAACACCTCGCGCGCGGCGGCATGGGCGACGTGTGGCGGGCGCGTCGCATGGGGATGGGCGGGTTCTCCCGCGTGGTGGCGCTCAAGCGGATCCACCCCGGTCTCGTCGACAGCACGGGCCAGGTGGAGCAGTTCCTGCGGGAAGCGCGGCTGGGTTCCTGGCTCAGCCATCCCAACGCGGTGGGCGTCCTCGACGTGGGCGTGCACGAGGGGCGGCCGTTCCTGGTCATGGAGTTCGTGGATGGCGTGGATCTCCGACGGGTCTTCTCCCGCGGGGAGACGCTGGGCATGCCCATTCCGCCGGAGCTGGCCGCGTACGTGATTCACCAGTCGCTGTGCGCGTTGGAGGCGGCCCACGCGCTGGTGGGACCGGATGGCGCCGCGGCCTCCCTGGTCCACCGCGACGTGAGCCCGGAGAACATCCTGGTGGGTCGTCACGGCGAGGTGCGGGTGGCGGACTTTGGCCTGGCGCGACAGCTCGCCCGCGACGAGGGGCTGACCCAGGCCGGCATGATCAAGGGGAAGCTCGCGTACATGTCGCCGGAGCAGCTCCTCTCGCACCCCCTCGACGACCGCAGCGACCTCTATTCCGTCGCCGTCACGTTCTACGAGATCCTGTGCGGCCAGCGTCCCTACGAGGCGCCCAATCCGCTGCTCGCGCTGGAGCGCGCGCGGGAGCCTTCACCCCATCCCTCTGACGTCAGGCCCGCCGTGCCCCGCGCGCTGGGTGACCTGGCGCAACAATGGCGCCACCCCTGGCCCGACGAGCGCGCGGCCAGCCTCCACCACGCCCGACGGGCGCTGGAGCAGGTGCTGGTGGACATGCTGCACGGCGCGCCCAACACGCAGCTCGCGGCCTTCGTGGCGGGATTGACGACGACGCCACAGCCCGAGGGGCGCATGCCCACGCAGCCCAGCGGGTCGGCGCGGAGGCAGGGTCGGTGCACCAAGTGTCATGGGCTCCTGGCGCCGGAGCTGACGCAGGGGAGCGTGATCCTGGATCGGTGCGTGGATTGTCGCGGGGTGTGGCTGGACGCGCATGAGCTGGCGCGCATCCTGGGTGCGCGGCACCAGATGGTGCTGGACGCCACGCCCGCGGCCACGCCGCACCCGGGCGAGACGCTGGACTCCGTGGTGGGCGACTGCCCGCGCTGCGCGGTGAGGCTGCAGCCAGGCGTGGTGCGGGGAATGCCGCACTTCCACGTCGAGAAATGCGGCCGGTGCCAGGGGATGTGGTTTGACGCCGGGGAGCTGGAGCAGCTGGCGCACGGCGACGTGGCTGCGTTTGTCCGCGCCGCGGGTGGCCTGGAGTGATCAGAGCTCCACGCCTTCCACGCGCTCGACGGTGGAGCCCAGGAAGCGGGAACCCAGGACCTGCATGCGACGCGGATCGTCGGAGGCGTAGTAGCGACGCAGCGGGGTCTCCAAGGTGCCCAGCAGCCCACGCTCGGAGAGCAGCGCGGCCAGCTCGTCGGCCACCGCGTCGGCTCCGTCGACGATGGTGATGCGCTCACCCAAAACTTCCGAGATGGCGTGGCGCAGGAGCGGGTAGTGCGTGCAGCCCATCAGCAGCGTGTCGACGTCGCTGTCCTTGAGATCCAGCAGGTGGTGCGCCACCACGGCGCGCGCCAGCGGCCCCTCCACCGTGCCCTCTTCCGCCAGCGGGACGAAGAGCGGGCACGCGCGCTGGACCACCTTCACGTCGGCGCGCCGCCGCGACATCATCCGTGCATACGCGCCGGAACGGACCGTGGCCTCGGTGGCCGCCACCGCCACGCTGCCGCCGCGCGTGACCGTGAGGGCCTTGTTGGCGCCCGCCTCCACCACGCCCAGGATGGGGACGTCGTGCTCGGCGCGGAGGGCGTCCAGGGCCACGCTGGAGGCGGTGCTGCACGCGACCACAATGGCCTTCACGTCGTGACTGCGGAGGAACCGGCCGATTTCCAGCGCGTAGCGGGTGATGGTCTCCGGGCTCTTGGTCCCATAGGGCACGCGCGCGGTGTCGCCCAGGTAGATGGTGCCTTCCTTGGGCAGCCGTGCATGGAGGGCGCGGAGGACGGTGAGCCCGCCCACGCCGGAGTCAAAAACACCGATGGCCTGATTTCCCTTCATTCCTCGGCACCTTGGGGCCAACCGCACGCCCTGACAAGCCCCCGCTGGCAAGCACCAACGCCCGTCGAGGACATGAGGATCGGCGCCCCATCCGATCACGCCCCCGCCCCGCTCGGGACGGTGCCGGCAGCGTGGACGGACCGGGCAGGTTTTCCCCTCCCCCTCCCCCT